>CAZYFL010000303.1:0-3112 GCA_964646805.1 uncultured Elusimicrobiaceae bacterium
GATGAACACGCGCCGCCGCACGGACGGCGGCAGCCCCCGCACGACGGGGACGAACGGCGCCCCCAGCAGCAGCAGCGGCAGCGCGACCAGCATGAGCAGGTCGTGCTGCGCCATGTGCCAGGTGAAGGAGTAGTCCGCCAGCAGGTCGACAAAAGGGAGAACGATAGCGAACGGCTTTGAAAGTACCGCGAGAAGAAAGAACGCGAGCGAATAAAAAAAGTATCTTTTTAATTTCGTGTCCACGAAGCTGAGGTAGGAGATGAGGGTCCAGCACGAGAAGATCCCCCATAAAAGTTCCTTGCGGCCCGAGACCCACGCCACGGGCTCTACATGTACCGGGTGGATGCCGAACAATAAAGCCCCCAGGAAGGCGGCGTTCCGGCGCGCGCCCAGAGCCGTTAACAGGTAGAAAGACGATACGCAGGCCGCCAGGTGCAGGGCCAGGCTGGTGAAGTGGTACGGGGCGGGGTTCAGCCCGAAGAGGACGAACTCAAGTTTGTAGGTCAGCGTGGTCAGCGGATGGTAGTAGCCCGGGGAGAACGCCAGCGCGTCCAGCCAGGAGCCGCGGAGAGCCGGGTTCGAGAGCACGTATTGCGCGTCGTCCCAGTTCACGAAATCGTTCCCGAGGACCGGAAAAAAGACGGCGAAAACGATAGCGCAGAGCAATACCGGGAGCGGTATTTTTTTTATAAAAGCCGCGGCCCGTTCCGCCAGCCCGGAGAGGGGCGGCTTTGTCGAATGTTCGGTCTGTTCTTTTATCTGCATAAACCGGTGTGAGTATCTTACAAAAAAGCCCCCGCTTCCCGAAATGGCCGGCACGCGCTTCGGCCCGGCAAGGGTAAAGTGCGGGTTTGGCCGTCCGAAGCGCATAGCGCCCGATCGGACAGCAGCGGTGAAGAATTGAAAAATTCTTCTCACCTCCCTCCGACCTAAAATCCATCTTTTAGCCATTTCCTTTTTTCGCACCCACCCCTTTGACTATACTTTTATCATTATCTTATGCTATAATAAGTGATAAGATAACGGAGGTGTTTATGATTCCTATAGCGAGTCTTCCAGAAAGAGAGCGTTCCGCCCTGTCACGGTTGCGTCAGATTCTTGGAGAATCCGGCCTGATGCGCGCCTCTTTGGTTCTTCTGCGCAATACCTGCGGCAAACAGGGCTGCCGCTGCCAGCGCGGGAAGCGCAGCCGGCATATCTCCTGGTACGCCAGCCAGTCAAGGAAAGGTAAACTCCGCAGGAAATTCGTTCCGCGGACTCAGCTCTCGGAGGTGCGCCGCTGGTTGGCACGCTATAGAGAAATCAGGCTACTGCTGGACCAGGTTTCCGAGGAATACTGGAGGCGTCTTGGTAAACCCAAAAAGGGTCGGCGGCGGACGACTAAACACCCACGCGCGTGATGCCATCTACTTCGTCTGCCAGCGTCCAGCCGTATAACGACGCGACCTTGCCGGAAGCCATGGTCAAGACGGTCCAGCACTTTGTCCCGGACTTTTTCTCCGCCCTGGCCCAGGTCAAAGACCCGCGCGATCCCACGCGGATCACTTATCCCCTTCCAGAAGAAATCCTTGTGGGCATCCTGGCGTCTATGGTGAAGGTCGAGTCTCGACGGAACATTAAATTTCGTTTGGGCACCAGTCCGGCATTCATTAAGAACCTGGTTCTAATCCTTAAAACCTTCTACCCGAAAAGCCTTTTCCCGGAGGATAGGCTCCTCCATGGATGCACCCTAAACTACCTCCTGAAGAGGGTGAGCGTCAAAGCCATTCACGGGTTGCGGCTCCTCGTGATACGCTCGTTGCTGCGCAAGCGCTGTCTGGAACAGTATCGTTTATTCAACACCTATTATCCTCTCGCTATAGACGGGACCGGCTGCCTGGTGTTTCACACCCGGCACTGCCGGCACTGTCTTACCAAGACCCATAACGGCAAAACCACGTACTACCATCCCGTGTTGGAAGCCAAGCTATCGCTGGCCAATGGGATGGCCCTGTCTGTGGAGAGCGAGTTCATCGAAAACGAACGCGAGGATGTGCCCAAGCAAGACTGCGAGCGCAAGGCCTTTTACCGCATGGCGCCGCAACAACTCAAGAGAGATTTCCCCCAATTGCCCATTTGCCTCTTGCTCGATGGTCTCTTCGCCTGCGAACCGGTCTTTAAGATATGTGCGGATAACCACTGGTCATACATCATCACCTTCAAGGAAGGGAGCATGCCCGCAGTCTTTGCGGAATATGAGGTGCTCCAAAAGCTCGCCCCAGAGCAGGTCTTGGTCATTCACCCCAAAAAAGGAGTCCGTCAGACGTACCGTTGGATAAACGATATCGATTACGCGGGTCGGAAAGTGAATGTGCTGGAATGCGTGGAGGAAACTCGAAAAGGCAAGACGCGATTTGTGTGGTTTACCAGCTTCCGGCTCAACGCAGCCAACGCGAAAGAAATTGCCGAAACTGGGAGGTGCCGATGGAAAATTGAAAACGGTTTTAACGTGCAGAAGAACGGTGGCTACGAATTGGAACACGCCTTCTCAGAAGACAACGTGGCGATGAAGAACTTCTATGTGCTGATGCAGATCGCGCATATCTTCAACCAGCTCATGGAGAAGGGGAGTTTAATCTGGGAGCGCCTTCGGAATTCTATGGGCAGCCTGAAGGTGTTCTCGCTCAAGCTGTGGGCC
Organism: uncultured Elusimicrobiaceae bacterium; assembly: GCA_964646805.1. GTDB lineage: Bacteria > Elusimicrobiota > Elusimicrobia > Elusimicrobiales > UBA9959 > UBA9959. The sequence goes on from CAZYFL010000303.1 coordinate 2,678, forward strand.
GCGTTGACTGAAACCCTCATTGATCCTGTGCGACTTCAAGACCTGCTCGCGCAGCGTATCCAAATCCGTTTTAACACCAGTTAGCTTTCCATCTCCTCCCGCCCTGAGACTTGGGGGCGGGCCGCCGCAGAGTTCATCGCCACCGTTCCCGTTCGTACCAATGAAGTGCCCATGCCGCACCAGAGTTGACCTTCTCGCAATACCACGTCAACCCTGGGGTTTCCACCTGCCTGAATTTTTTAACTAATTTGTTTTCACCATCGAGGCGCCTCGGCGGGCACCGGTTACGCCGCTGACTCTTCACCGCTGCGCCAGCGAAAAGGCAAAAGCTATTAAACGCTGATTGTTGTAAAATATATAAATTGTCCCCATAGCTCAAAGGATAGAGCTCCTGCCTTCTAAGCAGGCAATCCAGGTTCGATTCCTGGTGGGGAC
>CAZYFL010000304.1:0-3101 GCA_964646805.1 uncultured Elusimicrobiaceae bacterium
GCGATAGCGGGGTTTACGGATGCAGGCGGGAACTACAGGGTAATAATTTCAACAAACGGCAATGTCGGCATCGGAACGACGCCCGCCTACTTGCTGGACATCAGCACGGCGGTCCGGCTCCGGCCCAACACTACGGTGCCGACGCCGAACCCGGGCGTGGTCTACTTCAACAGTTCCGACAATACGCTGCGTCTTTCCACCGGCACAGATTCCAACTCATGGGTGATCATCGCCCCCCGCGGGGTGTATCTCGGCATGACTGCGTCCACGTATAACGGTAATCTGGGCAACCAGAATGGCGCCGCCGATAAATGCTCGGTAGATTTCCCCAAAAGTCGGATCTGCCTCTGCGGCGAGGCACTAAGCTTTCCCGGGGACAGAAGTTCCACCACCCCAGCTTGGTGCTTCGAACCCGTTGCTCACTGCATAACTTTTACTAACGGTACCTCCGGCAACGGCAGTGTGGTGGACCGCAATGGTGGCATCATGGTGATCAACAATCCGTGCCCGAACGTTCAGAAACTTCATTGCTGCAGGTGAGCGCGCCGCCCTTAGCTGAAAATGGAGACAGCGGCCTGTTTTATTGGCTTAGCGTAAGAATCCGGCGGCATAACATTCATTCTTTGTAACTGCTCAGGTAGCCAGAAGTCAGAATTCAGGAGTCAGAATGAAGATGTCGGCGACGAGATTTTTGGAGGCCTATTCGCGGGCTATTCTGAATTCTGACTCCTGAATTCTGGCTACCTGTGTAGTTACCATTCTTTGGCAGGGCTCAATAGCTGTTCACGGAGGAAAAATGAAAGACGGAAAATGGCTCGCCCCGCGTTATACCAGCAGGGAAATCTTTGAGAAAGATTACGCCAGGCTGGACCTGTCCGGTATGGACGTAAAATGTCCGGGCTGCAAAGATGCCGTGCCGCTTAACCGCAGGAACAATTCCGCCAAGACCGCCGGCTGGTGCAAACATTGCAGCCGGGCGGTAGACATCTGAACTCTCTACAAGGATCGCAACCCCCTGACCACCAGTAATTTTAACAGTGATTGGTAGGGAATTCCGCATTTATGAGCTTTAATCATCAACCTGTCAAGCAGCGATACCGGCAATCTCAATGGTATGGCTCTTGAAGTCGGTTTTAAGTTTGGGAATAATCCCGCCCGGGCTGTTGCATGGTCAATATATTCTGTTGACTCTGCATTTGCCCAGAAAGCAGATTCCGCTTTTTCGCTTTTAAAGGCCAGCCGCTTTTTTTGTGTCTTCATAAAATTTCCTTTCTTTCCTGCTCATATCCCGCGATGAGATTACTCTGATTTTGTTGTTCCTTATAGTGAACGCGATAAAGATCAATCTATCATCATCCGTTACCCCATAGGCAATTTTCCTGTCTTCATGGTAAAGGATTTTGCTTTTGTCTATGTCAACTATAACAGGCGTGTTCAAAAAAACCTCTTCGCTTTCTGTGTATTTAACTTTATGTTTTTCCCAATTTTTGCGTATATTCTGATCATCCCATTCAAATGCAATCTGGTGAAATGTGGTTTTCATGTATAGAAATAGTATACATCTTTTCCTGTTGGTTATCAAGGGGCTGTTTTTTGTAGGTCTTTGGGCCTAGACAGATATAGGCCTTTTGGCCTTGCAGTTTTTCCTTTTCAGGCTATATACTTAATATGCATTGACTATAGTCAATAAAGGAACGCAACATGAAGAGAGTTCTTATCTCCCTCGCCCTGACAAACCTTTTAACTTTTGCCGTATCCGCAGGGGAAACTTCCGGCCCCGTAAACGTTTCTTTTGACCAGCTTTTAAGCCGGATTACTTCTGTCCCGGCTGATACCCCTGCGGCGCCCGGGCCGGTCTCTGATAAAGCCGCCTTCGCCGGCCAGGCGGGAGACCGCTACTGGATTACGGTAAAGGCCGCGGACAAATACGCCCGCACCCGTCTGCTTGAAGCCGGCATGGACATAGTTGAAGTGAACGGCGGCAAATCGTCCGGTTTCGCCGGGCCGCATACCATGGACCTCCTTTCCTCCGGGGCCTTTGTTGTTGAAAGTAAAATGACCATCGCGCAGTATGACGCGGTCCGGAACAGGAATTTAACGGATTTCCCGGTTCCCGACGCGGCTTATCACAATTTCATGGAAACTACCGGCCTCCTCAGGCAAATGGCGGACGCAAATCCGGAGATAGCTTCGCTGTTCTCCATAGGAAAGACCAGCGAGGGCCGCGACATCTGGTGTCTGCGCATTAATTCCGACGCGAAGGGGGAGGCCGCCAGTTCCAAACCCGGCGCGCTTTATATCGGTAACCACCACGCCCGCGAGCACCTTTCAAACGAAGTGCCGCTGCTGTTCGCCGCCTGGTTGTTTGACCATAAAAACGATGCCGATATCAAGGAATATATAAACAATCTTGATATCTACATTGTGCCGATGCTCAACCCGGATGGCGCCGAGTACGACATAAAGACCGGCAGCTACCGGTACCACCGCAAGAACATGCGTGTGAACCCCGACAAATCCATAGGCGTGGACCTCAACCGCAATTACGATTCCTGGTTCTGCGAAGCCGGCGCTTCCACCTACCCCGGCTCGGACACCTACTGCGGCCCCAGGGCTTTCTCCGAGCCCGAATCCCAGGCTGTTAAGAAGTTAATAGAGGGCCGTAAGAATCTTAAGACTCATATCAGCTACCATTCCTACGGCAGCGTCATACTTTACCCCTGGGGCGGCCAGGAAGCCGATATAGCGGATGTTAAGGATAGGCAGGCGTTTATCGGTATGGCTGCAGCGATGGGCAGGCTGACCGGCTATAGCCCGGAGAAGTCCAGCGACCTGTATGTGGCCACCGGCGACAGTTGCGATTGGGCCTATGCCGCGGCCGGCATTTTCGCCTTCACCTTTGAGCTGGAGGGCGGCGGTTTCTATCCCGGAGCCGCCGTTATAACCCGCGCGGTCACGAGTAATATAAAAGCCGCCGTCTATATGCTGAGCGTGACGGACAACCCGTATAAGGCGATATAAGGGTTTATAGCCTATTTCGTAACGGCTCAGGTAGACAGAATTCAGAATGGTGGAGCCTTTTTCATCGCCGACGTTCTCAT
>CAZYFL010000305.1:0-3097 GCA_964646805.1 uncultured Elusimicrobiaceae bacterium
TGCGACTGCCACCGAGACCGTGCAGCATCACAACCAGATCGCCGGTGCCGGCCTATTTCTCCCCAGAGAAAAATCTGGGCAGACATTACCTTTACGCGGATGGCGGCTTCCACGCGGATTGGTATGTGGGGTACAACAACTGCTGGATAATAAAGCTGCCGCCGGTGCCCACAGGGGACTACGCCAGGGCCTTTATAGGAGCAAAGCTGGGCCGCGCCAAAATAATGTCCTGGCCGGCCTCCTGGGACGCCGCGCCGATACCTGGCAAAATTTACATGGCGCTTAACCAGGCGCCCACCTTCAACTCCGATCATACCTATTTTCTCGTCGCTGCGGCGGACCTGCCGCGCGAACCGTTGCCCAACGATTCCCTGGACGGCGTGGATTCCGCGCGCTGGGTGTGGGCCGAAATCCCGCTCTCGCGCGTTTCGTCGGAAAAGGACAATTATCTGGCGCTCTGGTCCTCCTCGCGCTACTTCACTTCGGCCTCCAGTTCTCCCATAATAGCCGCCTCCATGAGCGGCGGCGACGTGGAAGACGTGTGGCTTAACCGCTCAATAAAAGGCAATCCGCCGTCGGGCGAAGGCGTGCTTGAAACCGTTATTTCCGGTATCAAGCCGGCCATGGCCATTAAGCTGGTGCCGTTGAACGAATATAAAGTTTTTGTGAAGGGCTTCACGGCCGAACTTTCCCAGGAGGAGATAAACGTCTCCTTTGCCGCCATCGGCGAGGATATCCGCGCGGCCTGGCTGGAGGTCTCCTACGATAAGTTCGACTGGCAGCGCGTTACGCGCTATTTTTTTAAGGCGCCGTATTTCTGGACCTTCGGACGGGAAACGATTTCAAAAGAGATGTTTTATCTGCGCGCAGCCGCTCTGGACAACCTTGAGAATGTGGGCTATTCAAAAGAAATAACCGTGCCGGCCGTGCAGGTTGCGGCGCCGCGGGAAGAAACGCGGGAGTGAAGATTCAGGATTAAACAGGGTATATGAAAAAATTTAACGTGGCCGTGGTGGGCGCTTCGGGGATGGTAGGAGGGGAACTGTTGTCCCTATTGGAAAGCAGGCGTTTTCCCGTCGGTGAGTTTTGCGCTTTTAATTCCGGAAAAAAGCCGGCCTCCGTTATTTTTCGCGGCAGAAAATACGTCTGCGCAGCGCCTTCGTTTGCAGCGCTGAAAAAAGCCGATATAGCTTTTTTTGTTTCTACCGACGAGGTTGCCGGAGAATTCGCTCCCCGGCTGGCCGCGGCCGGTACCTGGTGCATAGACGATTCTTCCCTGTTCCGGCTGTCGCCCGGCGTACCGCTTGTTATCCCCGAAGTGAACGGCGCTGAAATCCGGCCCGCCAGAAAACTTATAGCCGGGCCCAACTGCACGCTCACCGGCGCTGCGGTGGCGCTGGCTGAAATACACCGCAAATTCCGCGTTACGGAGCTCAGGCTGGCTACCTACCAGGCTGTTTCAGGGGCCGGTAAGGCCGCCATGAGCCGGCTTGAAGAGGAATTGAAAACCTATTTTAAGAAAGGCGCGGTACCAAAATTGAAAGACGGGAATTTCCCACGCCCCATCGCCTTTAATCTCTTCCCCCAGGTGGGCGGCTTTGATGCGGAAGGCAATTCCGTGGAAGAAAATAAGGTTGAGGCTGAGCTGAAAAAAATCTGGGGCGATAAAAAAATAAAAATCAGTTCCACAGCCGTCCGCATACCGGTACTACGAGGTCATTCGCTGGCTGCCTGGTTTAAGATCGCGAGGAACTGTTCGGAAGGAACCCTGAGGAAAACGCTGCTGCATACGCCCGGACTTAAGTTTTTTGTGAAGCCGGAAAATTACCCGACCCCGCTTGAAAACGGACTGCGCACGGAGCTGGTATACGCCGGGCGACTGCGGCGGGCCAAAACCGCGGCTAATGAATTCCAGATCTGGATAGTTTCAGACAATCTTTACAAGGGATCCGCGCTTAATTCAGTGCAGATAGCTGAGCGTATCAGGCTCTCTCACAGAACCTGACTGACATTGACAACAACGACTCCCCGGCGGCTTTTGGAAATGGTTTAATAGTAACTGCTCAGGTAGCCAGTAGTCAGAATACAGTAGTCAGAAGTCGGGAATGAGAACGTCGGCGATGAAAAAGGCTCCACCATTCTGAATTCTGGCTCCTGAATTCTGTCTACCTGAGTAGTTACGTTTAATATGCAAATGATTTTTGTGGAAACACATTCACATCTTAATGATGACGCTTTTAACGCGGATAGGGCAGTTGTTATTGAGAAGACCTTTAAGTCCGGCGTGGGGAAAGTCATTGAAATAGCCTGCGCGCCGGGCGAATGGGAACAGGGAGAGGAACTCTGCGCGGCATATCCCGGCAAAATAGCCTGCGCTTTCGGCGTGCATCCGGAATATACGCAAACTCTTTCAACCGCCTTAATACCGGAGCTTGCCGCTTTTATGGCCAGGTCCTGCGCCGTGGCGCTGGGCGAGGTTGGATTGGATTACTGGCGGAACACCGGAACCAGGGGAGAGCAACTGGCCCTGCTTGAAGCCCAGTTGCCCCTATGCGCCAGATTCGCGAAGCCCGCCGTCTTCCATGCGCGGAACGGCAAACAACTGGAGCAGAACGCCTACACGGACCTGCTTGAAGTTCTTAAGCAGAGATGGAATTATAGCGCGGCCAAAAAATTCCGCGGCGTATTACATTGCTTTTCCGGCAACTGGGCGGACGCGAGGGCCGGCCTGGATTTGGGGCTGCTTCTGGGAGTGAACGGTTCCTTTACCTATAAAAAGAACGACGACCTGCGCGAAACGATAAAAAAAGCGGGGCTGGACAATATAGTGCTGGAAACGGACTGCCCGTATTTGCCGCCGCAGAGCGCCCGCGGCAAAAGGAACGACCCTGCGTTCATCCCAGAAATTGCAACCATGGTGGCCGCGCACCTCGGAGTCGGCAACACGCAGCTGGCCGACAAAACCACCGCTAACGCCATAGACCTTTTCGGTTGGTTTTAGGATAAATTGTAACTACTCAGCTCCCCTGTGTTGTTGCGAGTGGCGGCGGGCTTGCCCTGCGCACCCGGGCCGAGGAAACCCTTGCGTGGTTTCCCC
>CAZYFL010000306.1:0-3090 GCA_964646805.1 uncultured Elusimicrobiaceae bacterium
GGTATGAACGGAGCTCAACTATTCTTACAACGAATAGAGTTTTCCGCGACTGGAGTGTTAGCGCCGGTCCAAAACCATACAGTTTCCGCCGGAATTGGGTGTACAGTTTAGCCTGATTTTGCATTTCCGGGCGCACGGCATCCTCCTCCCGCCGGCAAAAATAAAAAATAGATAATCACCCCGGCCTCTCCGGCCCGGAAGCTCACATCCCAAGTTGTCGCTGTTTTCTTTTCTTCACTCTATAGCTGCTCCCTTCGATCTTGATCAACTCCCCGTGTTCGATAAGACGCTCGGCTATCGCTGTGGCCACGGCATTGTCCTGGAAGACCTCCGTCCAGTCTTTGAACGCCTTGTTGGTCGTTATTATCATCGAGCCTGTTTCGGCCCGTTTTGATATTACCTGGAAGAACAGGTCCCTTCCGTCTTTGTCCATTGGCATGTAGCCCAGTTCGTCTATCACCAGCAGGCCGGGGCTCGTGTACCGTTTCAACGCCCGCTCCAGCCCGTAATCGCACTTGGAGGCGATCAGCCGGTTGATCATATCCGCCGCCGTAGTGAACACAGTGCGTATCGTGTTTTGACAGGCCGCGAATCCGAGGGCCATAGCCAGATGGCTCTTTCCTACGCCCCCGGGACCGAGAAATATCAGATGTTCCTTTCTGCGCACGAATTCCATCGTGAACGCGTTCAGCACCATGCCCTTCGGGATGGCTGTCGGATGCGCCCAATCAAAAGCATCGAGCGTCTTCAGGCACGGGAACCGCGCCTGCTTAACCAGCCGGGCCACCAGGTTCTCGTGGCGGTGCGACAGTTCATGGTCCAGCACCAGCCCCAGGAACTCCGCGTTGCCGACCCCCGCCTTGGCCGCACGGTCAATAAGTTCCTCAAGGTGCCGCTCGGTGTGATGTAGGCACAGCCGCCGCAGCATGTCGCCCAGCTTTGCCCCCGGCGCTGGCTTACTCATAAGTGTTGCCTTCGAATAGCTCGTCGTAAAGCGCCATATCTGTTTCCTCCACTGCAAGTTTGGTCCATTGCGGCTTCTTGGTCAGCACTACCTGCTGCACAGCCGGCATATTCCGCGCCGCGCGCTGCTGCAACACAATGTTCTGGATGAAATGCGCGCCGTAGGCCTGGTGTTTCAGCGCCCTAGATATCGCCGCGTTCACCTCGCATTTACCGTACTGCGCCGACAGGGCCATTATCTTGCTCAACTGGCCCTGCAAATTAAGTTCCGAAGCGCCCAGCCCGCGCAGGTACTCCTTTGAATCCGGGCCCAGCGCCAGGAATGCCCCAACCTGCAGCGACATCTGCGCTTTCCTGCGCTGCGCCAGCAGCCCCGCGTAATGCCGGGGGTCTTCAATCACCTGGTATTTCTCATAGCAGCGCACATGGGACGCCAACAGCCTGGCCCCGCTGTATATCACCACCCGCCGCGGCCAGGCCTTAACGGTCAGCGTGCGGCCGGCGTACCCGGATGGCACCGTGTATCGGTTGCTGTCAAAATGCACCAGCCCTTGGCTCGATGCCTTGGCCGACGCCGCTATGGCGCAGTCGTAATCGTTGGCCGGCAGCGGCGTAAGCCGCGCGCGGTCCGCTTCGAACCGGTCCATTGGCCGCTCGTGGGTGGTGCCGTGCACCCGTACATTACATTCCTCGGCCATCCACCGCTCAGCCTCGGCCTGCACCTGCGCGTGTGAACTGATAACCCTGCCGGCAAGAAAGGCGGTGCGCACATATTTTATCCCCGATTCCACTTTCCCTTTTTCATTGGCCTTCCGCACGCCGCACGGCACCGGCTTAAACAGGTAATAACCCGCGAAGTCCATAAAGCGCGGGTTGAACCGGATGTCGGAACCTACGCGCGACAGGACTACCGTCTTAAGGTTGTCGTAGTTGATTGACTGCGGGACACCGCCGAAATACCGAAACGCGTTCACATGCGCGGCCATAAAATCCTCGGTCCGCTGCGACAAGGTAAACTCAAGATACATCATCCGGGAATACGACAAGATCATCACGAAACAGGATAGTTGCCGCCGGGCGTTGCCGATGGTTACGCTGCCTATATTGGCCCAATCCACCTGCCCAAATTCACCCGGTTGGGTTTCCAGGCGCAGGAACGCGGTCGGGGCCGTCTCCGGCCGCAATTCCCTGATATATTCTTTGAGGATTGTATAACCGCCCCGGTAGCCCTGCTTGCGGATTTCAAGCAGGATCTTTGACGCGGTTAGGTGCGGATATTCTTTAAGCCGGTCGGCTATGTACCGGCTGAACTGCCCCAGCTTGCACGCAGGCAAGCGGCCGCGAGCCTCGTTGGCCGGCGGGCCGGCTTCGCTGGCCAGCGCGCGCCGCACAGTGTCCCGGTGTATGCGCAACTGCCGCGCTATCGCGCTTATCGACTGCTTGTCGACCGTACGCATCCGCCTTATTGTTCCCCATAATTCGCTGTCCATAACTATAGTCTACACGCTTGGAAATAAAATTGCCCATCCGTTTTGTATATCGGCCCGGCTTAACCGCTCAGCAGGTTTACTAACCCGTCGACCTTAAGCGTTAATCCGTTTTGTATATCGGCGCAACTGATGGCACGTATTTTGGCTATTTTACGTCGGAACAATCCGTTTTGTATATCGGCCCTGAAACGCTTCTTTTTTTGTCTGCGCAGTCGGTGCCCGGCATTGTCCTTGGCTCTATATTCCGGGTTGGCGGCGCGGTACGCACGCAGATATCCGGGCCGGGGCGCCAGCCACATCTTTACTTTGATATAGCGGCCCCCCGGAAGTAGTCGGGATTCGCGACTCGCCATGCCTTATAGGCCTTCCTTTGCCGCTTCTTGCGGCAGGCGGCCTTGCTGCAGGATTCCTGGGTCTCGGCGGCGCGGATATACGGGGTGTAGTGGTCGCCGCAGTAGGGGCAGCGCTTTTGGGTGGGCTGGGTGCGTTTCATGAAGTTCTCCTCCATGAAACTCTATCAAAACGGGTTTATATTGTTAGGAACCGAAAAGGAAGCTGGTTGTCTGTGGAATTTCGCCGCCGGACCTGTACACTATTTGCCGCCGCTAACTGTACACTTTTAAACTGCCGTTAACAC
>CAZYFL010000307.1:0-3087 GCA_964646805.1 uncultured Elusimicrobiaceae bacterium
TATGACGCTTGGCGCCGGCGACGTCTGGAAGCTCGGGGAAGAGATAAAGATGAAGCTTGAAATGTCAGGCTCTGTGACAGAATAAGATGGAGGGTTTCGGAGGTCTTGTTCTCAACTATAAACTTTCTGTTATGCCTAGATTCAGCCAGGTATTCTTAAACGACAAAGAGATATGCGCGCGTATAGCCGGCGCTCTGGAAGATGCTTCTTTTGACCGGCTTATAGAGATAGGACCCGGCGGCGGCGCCCTTACCTCTTTCCTGTTTTCCAGGTACCGGGCGCTCATGAAAGCGGTGGAAATAGATTCAGCGTTGTTGCCGGCCCTGCGCGAAAAGTTTAAAGGGTTGGAGGTAGTCAACGCTGATTTCCTGAAAATAGACCTAGAGCAGTTCGCAGGGCCGGGGCGGACGGCTTTTATAGGAAATCTGCCGTACGAATGCGCTACCGCCATCCTTGAAAAAACCCTGCTTTACGGCGGATTGGAGATGTCGGTTTTTATGTTTCAGAAGGAGGTGGCCCGCCGGATAACCGCCGCCCCCGGAGACAGCGACTACGGCTGCCTCTCGCTGCTGACGGCCTCGCGGGCCTCGGCAACGCTGCTGATGGACATAAAGGCCGCAAGCTTCACCCCCGTGCCGGCTGTGGATTCTTCCGTGCTGATATTCCGGCCCAAAGTTTTCTTCAGCGTTCCGGCCGAGGAGGCAGCCTTCCGCTCCCTGGTAAGAAAGGCGTTCTCGCACCGCCGCAAGACGCTGGTAAATTCGCTGAGTCTTTGCGGGGTGGACAAGGCCGCCGCCGCCGCGGCTATTGAAAAGGCCGGGTTCAAAGCTTCGGTAAGAGCCCAGGAAATTTCGCTGGAGGGCTTTGCCGGCCTTTCCACAGGGCTACAAACGGGAAAGTCAGAAACGTCCTCTGCTTCCTTAAATCCCTATCAAAAGCGATAGACAGAAAGAAAACCGTTAAACCGACTCGCTCTGATAAAAGGGAACCTGAGTTCACGAAATTTATATAATTGCGGGGTGATTAAAAATTACCGGAGAAGAAATGAAATTCGATACTACCGACAACCTGTGCGTTAACGCCATCAGGACGCTTTCCATAGATATGGTTGGCCAGGCTGATTCCGGCCATCCCGGACTGCCGCTCGGCGCTGCGCCGCTGGCCTACGCCGTCTGGGCCGGACACCTGAAATTTTCCACCTCTGACCCGGCTTGGTTTAACCGGGACCGTTTTGTGTTATCAGCGGGTCACGGTTCTTCGATGCTTTACGCCATGCTTCACCTCTATGGCTACGGCCTTAAACTGGAAGACCTTAAAGAATTCCGCCAACTAGGCAGCCTGACGCCTGGCCACCCTGAATACGGCCATACGGCGGGTGTGGAAACCACTACCGGCCCGCTGGGCCAGGGTTTCGCCAACGCCGTGGGCATGGCGCTGGCAGAAAAGCTCCTGGCCGGAAAACTGAATACGCCTGAATTCACCCTGGTGGACCATTTCACTTATGTGCTGGTAGGCGACGGAGATTTGATGGAGGGCGTCTCCTACGAGGCGGCCTCGCTGGCCGGAACAATGAAACTGGGCAAGCTGATCTGCCTTTACGACTCAAACGGCATCACCATAGAAGGTTCCACCAGCCTAGCCTTCACTGAGAATGTTAAAAAACGCTTTCTCGCGCAGAACTGGCAGGTTATAGAAGTTGAGGACGGAAACAACCTCAACGAGCTGGACTCCGCCATAAAAAAAGCCAGGCGAGAAACTGAAAGCCCATCCATAATTATAGCCAAAACCCATATCGGCTGGGCCAGCCCCAGACAGGACAAAAACTCCGTGCACGGCGAGCCGCTCAAGCCAGAGGAGATACTGGCCACCAAGCTGAAACTGGGTTGGCCATCTAGCGAACCTTTCTTTGTGCCGGAAGAAGCGCGCGCGCGCTTTGCGGAGCAGGCGGAGGCCGGAGAAAAAGACCGCAAGCGCTGGCTGAAGCTCTGGAAGAAATATTCCGCGGCCCTGCCCGAAAAGACGGAACTTGCCAGGGCGATGCTGGGCTGCGAGATCCCGGAAGGACTTTTCAACCCCGACGCGGCTTTCTTTGACAAGCCGATGGCCACACGCGAGGCCTCCGGAAAGGTTATAAACCTGCTGGCTGCGGCGCTCCCCGGCCTTACCGGCGGCTCGGCTGACCTTGGACCGTCCACAAAGACCGACTTCATCAATGACCCTTTCCGTACGCTGCACTTCGGCATACGCGAGCACGCCATGGGCGCCATCATAAACGGCCTGGCGCTGCACGGCGGACTGATACCTTTCGGGGCCACTTTCCTGGTGTTCTCGGACTACATGCGCCCGGCCATCCGCCTGGCGGCGTTAATGCAGTCGCCCTCCATTTTCGTGTTCACGCACGACAGCATAGGCGTTGGCGAGGACGGCCCTACCCACCAGCCGGTGGAGCACCTGATGAGCCTGCGCCTGATACCCGGCCTGTTGGTGCTGCGCCCGGCTGATGCGTGGGAAACGCTTTACGCCTGGGAGATAGCTGTGCGCTCAAAGCGCCCGGTGTGCCTTGCCCTGTCCCGCCAGAAACTGCCGCTTATGACGCAGTACAGAGAGAAGATAGCCGCGGGCCTCAAGCGCGGCGCCTACCTGCTGCGCGGCCCCTCCACGGCGCCGTTGGTGGAACTGATAGCTTCCGGTTCTGAAGTTTCCCTGCTTTTTGAGGCCGCAGCCCTGCTGGAAAAGGACGGGATAGCCGCACGGATAATCTCCGTGCCCTCTTTTGAGTTGTTCCGCGGGCAGGACAAGGTTTACAGGAACTCCGTTTTCCTGCCGAACCTGCCAAAACTGGCTGTGGAAGCCGGCCGCGGCATGGGCTGGACGGAGCTTGTGGGCACGGAAGTGGAGGTTATAGGCGTGGAGAGTTTCGGGAAGTCCGCCCCTGCGGGACAGGTCTACATGGCGCTGGGCCTGACAGCGGAAAAAATTGCCGCAACCGCGAAAAAATTGGTGAAAAGATAAAAGCTAAGCCGGGAAAATTTCGTAACTGCTCAGGTAGCCAGTAGTCAGAATTCAGGAGTCAGGAGTCAGAAGTCG
>CAZYFL010000308.1:0-3080 GCA_964646805.1 uncultured Elusimicrobiaceae bacterium
CTGAATTCTGACTACTGGCTACCTGAGCAGTTACCTGTCTTTGCCTATATCTACTTCACCAGCACCGTCATCAATATGAAATACGCCAGCATCAGCGTGCCGCCGAAGGGCAGAGCGGCCCTGGCCCATTCGCCGGACTTTATTCCCAGCTTCGCCGAACTGATAATATTGGGGATATTCCCCGGTATCAGCATGCCGCCCGATATCAGCAGGCCCATAAGTATAAAAGTTATCTGCCTCTCCGTCATTATCGGCGCTATCTCCGCAGCGGCCAGCGTGGCGTTGTCTAGTATAGCCGAAACGGAGTTGAGCCAGTACAGCGCCCAAGTTGGCAGCGCCGCAAAGCGCTCCGCCAGCGGGGTCAGCCCGGCTCCCAGGAAGATCAGGGCCATCACGAACAGATATACCTTCGCAGCTCTGATAAATATTTCCTTGCCGGAATCGCGGGTAGCTTCTTCCAGGCCGCCTGTTTTTGAGCGGGCTTCCCCTGCGCCGCGCGCGGCCAGGGCGGCGCAAAGCAACACTCCGGGAACTATCCACGCGCCGATAAGTTTTATCAGGTAAAAGAAATCCGCGTTATGCGGCGGGCCTTTGAGCTTGGACGTCGCTATAGTGGAGAGAGGTTCCCCCAGCGGTGTGAGCGCGGCCCCGAGGCCTATGGCGTAACAGGCGTATACGGTAAGCCTGATTTCATATTCCCGGTTCAATTTTAAAAGGGTTATAACCTCGGCCAACATTATGGCCGCCACTATGGCCGTAAAAATGCTGGAGCCCAGTCCCAGCACGGTTACCAGGATAAAAATGGCCGGGCCAAGGCCCAGTTTTTTTGTGAGCGCGGTTATCCAGCCTCGCAGACGCGGGCGCACCGCCCTGAAGATAAGACCGACTATGGCGACGGTAAAGGTTATGGCCAGCGGGTCTCTAAGAGCCTCTTTAATCAGGCGCGGGCTCCAGAGGCCGGAGATACTGACGGCGGCCAGACCCATCACGAAAAGGAAAGCTTCCAGGTCCTCCTCCACGCGCTTTACCGAAAAAGGAAGCAGCAGGGTCATCCCCACTATCAAGGCCAAGCCCGCGATTATCAGGTAATCGGACATAGAGTGCGTGAAATAGGAGTTTTCACAATTGCCTGGCTCCTAATTGCCAATTCAAGATTGTGCTACAATGGTATTCTATTACTTTGGAAAGGATACCAGAAAGCGATATGTTCAAGTTCAAGCGGCCGGTGGGGCTTTTTCTGTGCGGCGGGGGCGCGCTGGGCTCCTGGCAGTCCGGGGCGCTGGCGGAGCTGGTGCGCCAGGGCCTGCATTTCGACGCGGTGGCCGGTTTCAGCGTAGGCGCGCTGAACGGAGCGGCCTACTGCTACAACAAGACAGAGGAGCTGCGCCAGATCTGGCGCGACATGAAGCCGGAGTCAATTTTAAGTCTGAAGCCGAGGTATTTCAATATCCCGCTGGAGCTTTACCAGCACGCCGGAGGCAGCCTGGCCAACAAGATAAATTTCTTTTTCCAGAACCGTCTCGCGAAGCTCGCGCTTTTCTCAAACAGGCCGCTTTACGGGTTTTTAAATGACTGGCTGGCGCGCAGCGGCCCGCAGTTCCCGCGTAATATAAAATTTTACGTTATAAGCCACGCGGTGGAAATGAAGCTGCCGTACATAGTGCGCTTCGACGGCTCCACTCAGAGCCATAGTCTCTCTTTCACCAACGCGCTCCTGGCCAGCTGCTCCATCCCGATGATTTTTCCTCCGGTGCCGGTGGAGGAGCACGGACGTAAACATCACCTGGTGGACGGCGGCGTTATAGGCATAGCCACCATAAACCTAAGCATCTTTGAAGGGTGCCGCACCGTGATAATGATAGGCAACTCCCGCCCGGAGGACATGGATTTCCCTGCCAGAGGGGCCTTCGGCTATTTTGAGCGCAAGGCCCGCCGTATGCTGGCCCTGCACACACAGAAGATATACGAGTCCCGTGTGTTCCTGAATTCTGAGCCCGAGGTTTACATGATAAAGCCGCCTATGGACCTGGGCCTTAACATGCTGGAATTCAACGGGGCCAGGTGCGAAAAGGCTTTTGATATAGGCGAGGCCGAAGCTAAAATTTTCCTGCACAACCTGGAACAGGCTACCCCCAGCTCGTGATAGAATTTACCGCCTTTAATTTTTCAATCCTGCTCTTTTCCGGGGTTTTCATCGGTCTGCTCGGCTCGGCGCTGGGAGTTGGCGGGGGGATTTTCATGGTGCCATTCCTTGTGCTGGCGCTGAAAATTCCCATACATCAGGCGGTTGCGGCTTCTCTGGTTGCCATAGTGGCCGCCTCAAGCGCGGTGGCCGCGGTGAATGTGGAACGCGGACTGGCCAATATAAGGCTGGGAATAACTCTGGAAGTTACTACGGCCCTGGGTTCCATAGCCGGCGCGCTGGCAGCCGGCCGGATCCCTAGCGGCGCAGTGCAGTTTATGTTCGCCATTATGCTTTTCCCTGTTTCGGTTATGATGTTCCTGAAAGGCATGCGCTCTTTGAAAAAACCCGTAGTTCCCACCCTTCATCCCTCCTCCCTGCCGGCAGGCGGACCTCCTTTCCGCACAGGCGGGGCCTCGCCTTTTGATTCCGGTTTTTTCGACCCGGCGGTTAACGCTCATACGCATTACATGGTGAAAAACATGGCCCCGGCTTCTTTCATCTCTTTTTTTGCGGGTTCTCTTTCAGGGCTATTGGGCATAGGAGGGGGCGTGGTGCAGGCGCCCATGATGAACCTGCTGTGCGGCGTACCCATGAAGGCCGCGGCCGCGACCAGCAATTTTATAATCGGCGTTTCGGCGGCGGCCAGCGCTTATGTGTATTTTCGCAGGGGGCTTGTCCCGCTTGAACTTACCGCCACAATAGTGGCGGGTGTGCTTATCGGTTCTTTCCTCGGCATCTACGCCCTGTACAAGGCCAGATCAGAGAAACTGCAACTGGTGTTTTCAGCGCTCACCATGCTGGTCGCGGTAAAGATGCTGATGGAGGCATTCTAAAAGGTGCGGTAACTACTCAGGTAGCCAGAAGTCAGAATTCAGGAGTCAGAATGAGGATGGCG
>CAZYFL010000309.1:0-3076 GCA_964646805.1 uncultured Elusimicrobiaceae bacterium
TTAGTTGCAGTTTTTTCCATTATGAAACCAGAATATTATAGCAGTTTATAGCAACAACCTCAGTAGTTGCAGTTTGCAAAAGTAATATAATATTTACCGCATGGGACACGATCACAAACATGGGTATACCTGCGGCGCGCATGGGCACGGCAGTCACGGCGCGTCCGCCTTAGACGGACAGCGCAGGGCTATAAGCGCGGCTTTCTTTATAACAGCCGGCTTTATGCTGGTGGAAGCGGCCGGCGGCCTGCTTACCGGGAGCATGGCGCTGCTCAGCGACTCCATGCACATGCTGACGGACGCGGCGGCGCTGGGAATGAGCTTTTTCGCGTCTAGGCTGGCAGCCCTCAGGCCGGACTCCTCCAGAACTTTCGGCTACCGGCGGGCGGAAGTGGTGGCGGCGCTCGCAAACGCCATGTTGTTATGGCTGTTGTCCGGCTATATGTTGCGCGAAGTTTATGAAAGGTTCCATAACCCTGTCCCTGTGCTTTCAGGGCTAATGCTTGTGGTGGCGGCGCTGGGCCTGCTGGCTAATCTGGCCAGCGCCTGGCTGCTGCACGGCCACAGCGGCGAAAATATAAATATCCGCGGCGCTTTCCTGCACGTGCTGAGCGACCTGGTCGGTTCTGTCGCCGCTGTTATAGCCGGAACTGTGATATATTTCAGCGGCTGGTACCAGGCCGACACTATCGTCTCTCTCCTTATAATAATCCTGATATTGTTCGGGTCCAGCAGGCTCCTTCTGGAGGCTTTTCATATACTCATGGAAGGAGCCCCCCGGGGGCTTTCCCTGAAAGCTCTTGAACATGAGCTGCGCGCCATAGATGGAGTTTCGGATGTGCACGAATTGCACGCTTGGAGCCTTTCCTCCGGCTTCAACGCTTTGAGCGCCCACCTGGTGGTAAAGGAGCCCGCCAAACAGCAAGCCGCACTTAAGACCGCAACCTGCGGGGTGGCCGCTTTCTTCGGTATACGCCACAGTGTCTTCCAAGTGGAGAGCGAGCCCGTGGAGAATTCCTCCTGCGACATCTGCTCCTGAGGATAAGGCTCTGCTGGACATAAGATTTACCGGAACTCTAAAATCAGACAATTGTTGTTTCCGCCGAAACCCAGTGAAAGGCTCATCGCACGGGAAAGTTCTGCGCTTTCAAGGTTACGCTGTATCCTGATATGACAGCTTGGGTCAGGCCGGTTCAAACCTGCATTAGGCGGAACTGCCCTGTTTTCCATGGCTAGGATACAAACTATAGCTTCTATAGCCCCGGCCGCGGCGAAGGTGTGGCCGAAAACCCTTTTTGTGGAGGAAACAGGGGGAGTATATCCGCCAAAAACCGCCCGAATGGCCGCCGCCTCGGCGCGGTCGTTTTCTATTGTGGCAGTACCGTGCGCATTGACGTAATGGATATCTTCAGGAAAAAGCCCCGCATTACGGAGCGCGGCGCGGATAGCCCGCTGGATACCATCCCCCTCCGGAGCGGGGGCCGCGGCGTGGTAAGCGTCGCATGTGTTGGCCCAGCCGGACAGTTTTGCGAGAACACGGGCATTCCTCTGCCTGGCCGATTCCGCGCTTTCCAGTACCAGCACAGCGGCGCCTTCGCCGAGCGACATTCCTTTTCTTTCTTCGTCAAAAGGGCGGCAGCCATCAGGGTCTATCAGCAGGAGCGAACCGAAGCCGTTTACCGTAAGGCGGCTCAGCGAATCGGTTCCACCGGCAAGCATTACGTCGGCTTCCCCTGAAAGGATCATATCTGCTGCGAGGCAAATTGCGTTTGAACCGGAGGAACAGGCGGTTGAGATCGTTTCGCAAGGCCCGAAAAGGCCGAGGGTTTCAGCCACCGCTTCGGCGGAAGAAGCGCACTCGTGGAAGCGCAGAAGCCTGGTATCCCGGACGCCTTCAAGGAGCAGGCGCTGGAGAAAAAGTTCGCTTTCGGCCATTCCTCCGACGCAGGCGCCGAGGATGACGCCGGTTTTTTCCGGCCGGGGAAGGGCGGCGCCGGAAAAACTTTCTTTGAACGCCTGCCGGGCGGCAATCACCGCCAGGTGGTCGGGGCGGGAAGCGCGTTCAAGGCCGCTTATTGCAGACAGCTCAGCCGGAAGCTGGCCGGCGGGAATGCCGGCATACCTGGCGGAGGGAAGAAGCGAGAACGGAGACAATCCGCTTTTCCCTTCTTTCAGCGCCTGCCAGGTTTCCCCTGCTGAAGCTCCCGCCGCTGAAATGATACCGAGGCCCGTGATAACAACTTCCCTTTTCATCTGGCGGTCTTATTTTTCGTGATATACCCGGCTATGCTGCGGACTGAGGCAAAAGCTTTCCGCCCTTCGTCCATATTCACTATTTTAATCCCATAATCCCTGTCAAGCATGACCACCAATTCAAGCACATCTATGGAATCCAGCCCAAGCCCATCTCCGAACAGCGGGGCATCGGGATCAATTTCATCCGGGCTGATATCCAGTTTCATATTTTCAACGATCCGCCGCTTCAGTTCTTTTATCAGTTCTTCCATAAAATCCTCGATTGTTATATTTTTTCGTTTTGCATGTAAATTTTAATTTCTCCCCAGGCAACCAGTTCCCCTCCGGAGAGGACTCTTCCTTTTACTATCCACATTGCTCCGAAACTCCTGACAACTTGCGCTTCAATCCTCAGAGGTTCGTTCACGCTGGGCCGCCGGCTGAAAGCAAAAGAAGACAGCGCCGCCAGAAAACCCAGGCCGGCTTCGCCGGAGTTTGAAAGCCTGTGGTAGCCGAAGAGGGCGGCGGTTGTCTGGGCAACGCACTCTACAAGCGCCGTTTCGCAAACGACATCCCCGTCGAGGCCGTAGTCCTGCCGCCGGAATGTCTTTGCGGCAACCCCCCGTTCAGGGGAGGCCTCCAGGAGAGCATCTATCATGATCATCGGCCGGCGATGCGGAATCAACTCCTGAACGGGAATGTCTTCCGGTTTGACTGTCATATAAATTTAACCACAAAGGTCACAAAGTTGATAGTATCTGTCTTTTCTGGTAACTACTCAAGTTGTCATTGCGAGCGGCGGCGGGCTTGCCCTGCGCACCCTTGCGGATGGGGGGCCCCG
>CAZYFL010000310.1:0-3072 GCA_964646805.1 uncultured Elusimicrobiaceae bacterium
ATTTTAGGACATGGTGATGTGGCAAAGGTCCCAACAGTTTGTGCTTGCGGTCTAGCTGTTGGAGGCTTATTGGCAGGCTATTCTGAATTCTGACTCCTGAATTCTGTCTACCTGAGTAGTTACAGATTATGGCTAAAACAGAGGGAAATAAATACCTGGGCATTTATATCTCCCCCAGGGAGATTTGCCTCTCACAGGTTGGGATAGGAAAGGACTCCAGGCCGGAGCCCGAGCACCTTATTAAGTTCCCCACCGATTTCCCTGTCAAGGAGGGCATGCTGCGCCCCCTTTCCCTCAATCACGAGTTTTTCAGCGAAAAGGCCTCCTGGACCGCCCAGTTCAGGCAGACCGTTAAGAAGGTGAGCTGGGATGCCTCCTCTGCCGTGGTTACCCTTTCGCCGCAGTTCGCCATCCTGCGCTATTTTGTGATGCCGGCCATAGAGCGCAGGTTTTGGAACAAGTCTATACCGCTGGAGTCCAGGAAATACATCCCGGTGTCTTTTGAAGAGGTAATTTACGACTTCAATTCCGTGCCGGCCGAAGGGGGGAAAAAGCTGGGAGTGTTGTTCGGTCTGACACAGCGCAAGAGCGTGGAGTTTATAGCAGAAACTCTTAAGGCGGCGGGTTTGACGCTGGCGGCCGTAGAGATAACGCCGGTGTCAATGGAGCGGCTCTTCGGCTTCCTGGACCCCAGGGAGCACGACTCCAAGGGCTATATACATTTCAGCGAAAATTTCACCTACATGCTTTTCTCGCACGGCGGCTACCCTGTGCTTTACCGCGAGATCGGGAGCGATGCCGGCGGAGCGATGAGCGAGCGCAAACGCCTGGACGTGAAGGGCGCTATGCAGTTTGTGGACCGCTACGTGGGCGGCAAGGAATACAAGGCCATAGCGCTGAGCGGCGACGAAACCGATCTCTGGAAGCCGGTGGCTGAGCGCGAGGCCGCCCCGATACCTGTGCAGATTTGGGACAGCGCCGGAGCCTGCGGCCTGAAGAACAACGATGTCGCGGCGCTTTTAGCCTCCGGCGCCGCTCTGCGCGGCCGGGCCTCGTCGCCGGCGCGTCTGGACATCTCCGGCATAAGCACGGCGGCGGCGCTGGAAAAACAGGTGCGGAGCTACGTCTGGAATATAACCTTCGCGCTGGGCGGCCTGCTGCTGTTGCTCTCCCTTATAGCGCAGGCGCGCGTTTTAGCGCTGGGCTCGGAAATTTCTTCGCTCAAGACCAGGGGGATAAACGTGCCGGAGCTGCATGGGCTGGACGCGGAGACTATACGCATGAAGATAACGGCGCTGCAGACCGATTCCAGGATACTCTACGGGCTGCTGAGCGACACAGACCCCATTGCTCCGAAGCTGGAGGCCATAGCGGACCGCATACCTCCGGACCTCTGGCTGGCGAATGTAACCTACTCCAATCCCTTCGCGCTTTCCGAGGCGCAGAGCGGGGTTCTGGAAATGCGCCTCACGGGTATGACTTATTTGCGCGGGGAACAGAAACTGGCGCTTGTTGACGCTTTTGCCCAATCCCTCAAAGCGGCCGTGGAATTTAAAACTTTCACCCCGCCTTTCGGCGGGATAGGCACCACCACCGGGGAGGGCGGCCGCTCTTCCGCGTCAGGAGGGACAGTTACCAGGAACAGGAAAACAAGCGACTTCGCCATTATCTGCGCCTTCAAGAGGAAATGAAATATGCCCCCGTGGATAGCCGCCCTGCCTTCAAAGATACAGTCCGCCGTTAAGGAAACGACGGATAATATCATTGTCATCTACAGCGAGAAGGGTTTGGCTCCGTTTAAGAGGCCGCTTATGATAGCGGCGGCTTCTCTGCTTGCGCTTTACCTCATGGTTTACAGTCCCATAAGCGAAAAACTGAATCGGTATATCGGGGACGAGCGGAATATGAAGGCTGTGACGCAATACGCGGGAGATTATGAGAATGCCAGGACGCGCGTGGCCGGTTATCAGCGCAAACTTCCTCCGACCAGGGACAAGGACGACTGGATTAACCGCCTTATAACCGACACCGCCAGTAACGCCGGGGTGTCGGTGGATTCGCTTGGCGCCCAGCGCGAAACCGAAGTGGGTGGTTATCTGCTGGTTTTCCGGGAGGTCACCGCCGTCACAACTTATGGCGTCTTCGGCAAGTGGCTGGCGGAGATAGAGAACTCCCCTGTTTTTTTAAGGATTACGGAAATGACCCTGCACCGCGATGAAAACACCCAGGGCGCGGTTAAGGTTACTTTCACGCTTTGCACCGCTTTCCCCCGCGAGGGGGGTAAATAAGATGAAGAACCTCAACGCCATAGACAAGTTTATCTCCGCATTCGGCTGGCTTCTGCTTATCGCCGTGCTGGCGGTGCCTTCTTTCCTGTTTTACAACTGGCTGGGCAAGCGCAGGCAACAGAACCAATCGGAGTTGGCGCATGAGCTTATGGCAAGCGACGTTTTCCCCGCTGAAAAAAGCAGCCGGCCACCCGTTGCACGGCAGACTTCACCCGCGCCGCCCCGACAAGCCGTGAAAACGGAGGAACCTCAAGCGGCGGTTGCGCCCCGGCCTGTTGCAGGGGTTAAGGACTCGCCGGAACAGTCTCCTTCGGCTCCATTCAACCCGCCTGCCGCGGCTCCCGCGCCGGCGCAGGAACCGGAAATTTCCATTGCCGCGCAGAGGGACGCGGAGGTGTCAACCGCCCCAAAGACGATTTCGTATTACCGCCCGAAAAGCGCCCGGGATCCGACTTTTACCCCGGACGATTACCACCGCATCAGGAAAGATCAGTTGCAGAGGGAAGAGGCGGAGAGAATGCAGTTACTGGTAGAGTCGCGCGTGGCTAAGGATCCGGGGTCGGAAGTGCGTATAAGTCTGCAGGGCATAGTCGGCAACGCCGTCATCATCAACGGCAATATGTATTTTACGGGGCAGATCGTGCGCGGGGTTAAAATACTTAAGATAGGCGCCGACTATATCATAGGCGAATACAAGGGCAGGAAGTTCCGCAAGACGTTCAAGTAGTCACTGCGATTCAGACAGTGGGGAGGGCCGTTCGGGGGGCTGCCCTGCGCGCCCTTG
>CAZYFL010000311.1:0-3061 GCA_964646805.1 uncultured Elusimicrobiaceae bacterium
ACCATCAGGTCATCAAATCTTGTCGCTGGCATCTTCATTCTGACTCCTGAATTCTACCTGAGCAGTTACGCGGGATATCCGTTTCATACCAATGGGACGCAGCAGGAGCCCCTTTAGAACTCATAGGAAAGAGAAACCGGATGACGGGGATCGAGTTTTTTTGCCGTTTCAAAGCCGAACCCGAAGTTCCAGCGCCCGTTTTTAACTCCGAAACCGAAAGTGAAGCCTTCCTCGGGACGGCTGAATAAATAACCTGCCCGCACACTCAAAAAGATAGAGTACGGCATTTTCATACTCATCTCCAGGCCGGACTGATAATATCCTTTTTCCCTGAAAACCCTGCTCCAATCCGAAGCAAAAACAATATCCAGGTAAGAGATATCGGCGGAGCGGTCCAGTAAATTCGGAGGTTTGACCACAATTTTATAAGAAAATCCGGCCCGTAGAGTTGCGGGAGCGGGGTCGCTTTTCTCCTCAAATTTAACCGCCTGCCCGTTGTTCAAAGCCGCCGCTCCGAAGCTGAAGCCGTTCCTCATGGCGTAAAGCGCCCCAAAATCATAATGCAGGGCCGAAGCTGACGCGGTCTCGGCGAGATTTATGGCGGTGCGTTTAACAGTGGCGCCGATAGCCAGTTCCGGCAGCGGTTTATAGGCGGCCGACAGCATGGAAACCGTGTCCAGCTCGGCAACCACGTCCCCGCCGGTTCCATCCGTGAGATTCAATGTCATCTTTCCGGAATTGTAATACAGAAGAGCCGGAGTCAAAACTAAATTCCCCGCTTTCACGGACGCCGCCGCAACTCCGTAAGTTCCGCCGCCAAAGCCGTTCATGTATGAGGCATGTGCCCTCCGGCCAGGCAGAAAGGCCGGCCCCGCCGGGTTATACATTATGCTTTCGGCATCGCCGGGGATTGCCGTAAACGCCCGCCCCATTCCGGAGGATCGCGCCCCTACGGGCCTGTTAAGTATGGGCGCGCCTGTAAGGCCCGTTTCAGCCCGCGTGGCGCCGGCCGCGAGAGCAAACAATGCTGCGCTCAAAAAGACCGCGGCGCCGGCGGATAAAAGTTTCATTTTATAAGCACCAGTTTCTCGGTTTTGTTTACCCCGGGCCCTGATACATGCACAAGATAAAGACCGCTCGCCACCACCGCTCCGCTGTCATTCCTGCCATCCCAGGTAGGAGCGGGAGTGAGAGGGCCGGCGTTTACCGGGCCGTCAAAAATGGTTTTAACAAGGCCGCCGTTCGCGGTATAAGCCTTTATGGTGACATTGCCGGCCCTTAACGCGGTCACATCCAGCGTACATTTCCCGCCCTTAAGCGGCCTGAATAAATTATTCGTGACCGTGACAAGATTATTGGCGCTCATTACGTAGTAGTCAAACGTCCTGGAGTCCGAGGTGCCGCCTATATTGCTGAAACTAATGCCGGTGTAGACGCCGTCATATTTATTGCTGTTGGGTACCGTGGTCGGGCTGAAATTTTTGCCCGCGGTATAGTAATCCCCGGAGTCGGCAACTCCGTTGGCCTCTATCTCTTCCAGGCCGTCGGCTTCCATCAGGCGCAGCAGTTTGTGTTCCGTGTAGGAATTGTCATAAGCAAAATCCAGGCCGATCCCGTTCAGCCGCGCGTCCACATGCCAGATGAGGAGCCCGTTCCCGGGCAGTTCCTGGTCGTTGCCGGATTGGCGGCGGTTCTGCGCCATATAGAATTCGTTAAAGATCTCGCCGGTCACGGAATCGGACATCACTTTTATGGCGTCGGCATAGGCGTCGGAAGGGCGAAGCGCTCCGACCAGGCTGCCGCCGGAAGAATTAACCGGAGAAAGCCAGTCGAGCATGAACTTGCTGAAGGCGTTGTGGTCTCCCCAGTCATCGTCCATCATATCCAGGCCGCCGACGCCCCCTCCGGGTCCGATCGCGTCGTCATAGTCGTAGTAGTCCGGCAGGCCCAGCGCGTGGCCGGTCTCGTGAATAAGGGTTAGCGGGCTGAAGGCCCCGCCCGCGGGATTAGACTCCCATTGCCAGGAATAGCTGCCCAGCTTCTTACCGTCCACCAGATAAGAAGCGTCGCTAAAAGAAGTCTGGTACGCCCACCAGAAATCAGCCCAGCCGGTGTCCGGACCGGTCCAGATAACGGCGAAATAATCTACAGCTCCATCGCCGTCATTGTCGTATTGCGTGAAATCATGGCCCTGTCCGTCAAAATAACCGATGGCCTGCTTTATAAGCGCTTCACGACCGGCATCGGTTTGCGGGATGGCGGAGCGCAACGCGGCGGTATTATACCAGCCAAGCGTCGCGCCCTGGATTGTCAACAAACCGTAAGAAGACCGGGAGTAAAAATTAGTGAGACTTTCATACGGATAGTCGCCGGCGCCGGCGCCGAAGATTTTTGTGTTTACCGTAGTGGAAGAATTGGTGTGAACATAATCGCTGAAGGCTATAAGGAGAACCAAGATTTTGGGTGTGCCGGAGGTGGGCATGCCCCGCCAGGCGGGCGGAGGCGCCATAACAGCCGCCTGTTCGCGGGTTGCCCCCATCTGCATAAGGGACTTTATCCGCAGATTGCGCCTGAGTCGCGCCGCCGCGCCGGTGGAGAACTTGTTATTGCCTATGCTTTTGGCGAAAGCGGCCCTTTTTGCAAAAGTCTCGTCCTTGCGGTAAGCATCCAGCTGTTCCGGAGACGGACGTTGCATTCCGAAAGAAGGAACGGAGATCCAAAGCAGAACGGCGACTAACAGGGAGAATTTCTTCATATCCTTAAACAGTAAGCACGAACCGAAATACGGAAGGGAAATTATCTGCCTATATTTTAGCCTTTTTTTCAGGAGTATTCCCGTAGGGTTTCAGAACCCCAGAAGTTCGCATAACCGGGTCATAACGCTTTAACTTTTCCGGCAACCCAAAAAATCACGTAAGACGCCGCCGTCTTTCCGGCGAAAGCCGGAATCCAGAAACATCGACGGCACTGGACCCCGGCTTCCGCCGGGGTGACGAATGAGTCTTCACCGGAACGATGAAAAATGTTTCGACGAGGCATACGGCTTACGTGATCTTTTGGG
>CAZYFL010000312.1:0-3055 GCA_964646805.1 uncultured Elusimicrobiaceae bacterium
AATATCGGGGTTAACTGGGGGCCCGCGCTTACCACCGTGCTTTTCGCAAAATCCGCGCCCCCCGCCGACCGGCGACGGCTCTGGGACCTGGCGGTGAAGAGTTGGAGACGCCTTTTCCCGGCGGTCCTAGCTTTATTCATCCTCGTGGAAACCGCCGTCCTGTTGCTGATGGGAAGGCACCAATACAGCCTGGATTGGCGACTGGTGCTGCTTTTCGCGGCATCCGGCACGCTGACCCTGGCCGGAAACTCACTGGCCCAGATAATCCTCTCCGAAGGAATACTGGCTTCAAGGCTGGGGCTGTATATCACGATAGGCTGCGGCTTGTATAATTTCTTCTCCTGCCTGGCGCTCGTGCCCAGGTTCGGGGTGGGGGGCGCGGCCATTTCTTTAATATTTACATACTCAGCTATGATAGCCTGGCTCTGGGTAGTGAAGGATTCCTACCTCGCCCGCGGTGAGGGCTGAAGCGTCACCGGGAAGCGCGCCCGCCGTCTTGCTTTAGCCGCGGCCGAAATGGTTCAATTCAGTCGGTAATACGATCCTTAAATGAAAATAAATATCGTCTGTTACGAAGACCCTTCCCTGTGGATCTTCGGGAAATTCGCTAGGAAGCTCCAGGAGGAAGTTTCGCGCGCCGGCTTTCAGTGCGCCCTCTCCCGGGTCCCGGACCCAGCCGCCGACATAAACCACCACATAAGCTATATAAACTATCGCGGGGGGGGGCATGGCGCTGACACCCTGATGGTCACGCATGTGGACACGCTACACAAATTCGGAATGCTGAAGGCGCAGCTGGCCAAAGCGAGGATGGGCATCTGTTTCTCACGCGAGACCCAGCGGAAACTGGTTTCAGCCGGGCTGCCGGCAGAGCGGCTCTGCTACATAAACCCGGCCCACGATGGGAGAATAAAGCCGCGCAGGCTGCTCCTGGGCATCACCTTCAAAATTCACGCCGACGGGCGCAAAAGTGCGGAAGCGATCGCCACCCTCTGCGGGAAGATCTCCCCGGAAGATTTCCGCTTCAGCATAATGGGCGCCGGCTGGCAGGGGACGGTCGCGGAAATGCGGGTCCTCGGCTTCGCCGTTGATTATTACGACGCTTTCGACTATGCCTTGTACATGGAGCTGGTTCCGTCCTTCGACTATTATCTATACGTCTCTCACGACGAGGGTTCGATGGGCTTCCTCGATGCGCTCAGCGCCGGTGTGCGCACCATCGTTACCCCGCAGGGCTATCACCTTGACGCTCCCGGCGGCCTGACACACCCGGTCAGCGGGGCCGGGGACCTCGCCGAGGTCTGTCTTAAGATAGCGGCCGAAAGGCGCGCGCTGACGCAGTCGGTGACCGGCTGGACCTGGGCCAATTACGCCCGCAAGCACATAGACCTGTGGCGCCGCCTGCTGGAGGGCCCCTCGGCGCCCAGGCTACCGGGCGAACCGTACCCGGACGGCACGGAATCTTTGTACACTCTGGGGAACACCCCTTCCTTCACCGCGGCCGAGAGCCTGGCTTACAAAATATCGCTTTTAAGGAATTCCACCAGGACCTTCTATAGTTATTTCCCGGAAGGGAAGATCAGCGTCCCCATCCTGTATGGCAAAGCCGTAAAGCTCGCAAAAAAGTTGCTCTGGCGGTAACGGCTTTAACCCCGGAGATCTTTCAGGACGGCCTTAAGGCTGTCTGTCACATACTCCATGTCGGGCACAGTTAGCAGCGGGCCGCTGGGCAGGTAGAAACTAGTCGTGGCGGCGCGGGCGGCCCTGGGGCATTCGCCAGGGTAGGTAAGTTTGTCTTTAATGAATATTTCCTGCAGGTTGTAGGGAATAAACCCCTCCCGGGTCTCCACCCCTTTCTCTAGGAGTTTTTTCAGGATCTCTTCCCGCCGGGAGGCGGCTTTTCCCCGCAGGTTAATGTGGTACATCCAATAAACGTTCTTTGCGTAGGGCTTGGTGACCGGTAGCTGTAGCGAGTCCTCGGAGGCCAGTTTTGCGGCATAGAATTCTGCCAGCTTGATCTTCCTGGCTATGATCTCCTCTATTTTTGTGAGCTGGGCGCAACCTATCGCGGCCTGCAGATTGGTCATGCGGTAGTTGTAGCCTATGTCCGAGTGCATGAATTTGTTGGCCTTGCCGAAGGCCAGGGAGCGCAGCGAGCGGGCACTTTCGGCCAAAGCGGGGTCATTGGTGGTGAGCATACCGCCCTCGCCGGTGGTTATGATCTTATTGGCGTAGAAACTGAAGCAGCCGATATGCCCGAGGCCGCCCACTTTCCGGCCCTTGTAGGTGGCGCCGTGAGCCTCCGCGCAGTCTTCCACCACGAAAAGACCGTGTTTATCAGCCACTGCCAGCACAGGGTCCATATCGACCGGGTGCCCGAAAAGGTGCACCACGATGATGGCCTTGGTGCGGGAGGTTATCTTCGCTTCGAGAAGCGCCGGGTCCAGATTGAAAGTGTCTTCCTCTATGTCTACAGGGACAGCTTTCGCGTTTTGATAGGCGACGGCGAAAAAAGTGGCCATATTGGTAGTCGTAGCCACCAGGACCTCGTCTCCGGGACCGACGCGCAGCGCCAGCAGGGCGAGATGCAGGGCGGTCGTCCCGCTGGTCACGGCCACGCCGTAGGCGCAACCGGAATAAGCCGCAAAGCCCTCCTCGAACTTCGTTATATATTCCCCGAAAAATCCGGAGATGGCCTTCTTTTCCAGGGCATCGGCCACTAACGCTTTTTCAGTCTGGTCCAAGTACGGCTCCGAAACGGGGATGTTCTTTTTCATATGGGGACTTCTTGCCTGCCTTACTTTGCTTTACGAGGGGATCTGAAAGCCTGAAGGTATCGCTCTCGTATTCTTTTCCGCCGCGGGGACCTTTGGTAAGTACGAGCAACTCTGACTTCTCCAGGGCTTTAAGCGCGTGTCGCTCGTTGGGGCGGGCTACGATGAAATCGCCTTTTTTCGCGGTGAGTATGACGAGCTTACCGCCCGACTTCCGGCAGAAGAACTTCATTTTGCCGGACAGAAGGTAGTTCCACTGGGTGGTCTTCTTGTGGGAATGG
>CAZYFL010000313.1:0-3022 GCA_964646805.1 uncultured Elusimicrobiaceae bacterium
CAACATAGATATTCCCTTCTGAGTCGGAGGCGACGCCGCGCGGCCGGGCCATATAGCCGGCCATGTTCCCGCACTCTCCGAAATTAAATAGCGGCTTCCCCTCCGGAGAAAAGGCCTGCACACGGCAAAGAATGCTGTCGGAAACAAGCACAGTGCCGTCCGGTTCCACCCAGAGATTGGCTGGAACCGATAATTCGCCGGGACCCGAGCCGTTCTTGCCGAATTCCCGCACAAAGACGCCTGTTTCAGCCGATAGTGTGACGATCCGCGAGTTGCCAGTGTCCGCCACCAACACTTCCCCGCTCCTGCCGATAGAGATCCCCGTAGGCTTCTTAAGTTCCCCCCCCTGGGCTCCCAGCGCGCCGACCTGCCACAGAAGTTTGCCGTCGGGCGAATAAGCTTTCACAAGATTTACGGCGGAGTCGGTAACAAAAATCCGGCTTGACAGGTCTACCGCAACCGAAATAGGGCTGGTGAGCCGCTCCTGCGCCCCCGCGCCAATGCGTTTCACGACTTTTTTATCCATATCAAGGACCACCACCGAGGCCCCCTCAGTGTCCGCAACGAAGATACGGCCGCCCTGCACCCACAGCCCGTAAGGCCGCATGAGCGCCAGTCCTTCCTGCCCGGCACCTGTTACTGTTCCCCAGATTTTTCCCCAGACGCTCCCACTCTTGCCGGCCAGGTCGTTCTTGCCGGCTATGGCCCGCACAAAACGTATGCGAGGCTCATCCGGCGCCGGTGGGAATACTATATCCTGCGGCGCCACGGCGCGAAGCGGCTGGGCGAAAAAAACCAGGGTCAGAAGAAAGGAAGTTAATATTTTCATTGTCTGTGACACCCCTCGCACATGGTCGTCTGGTCTTCCCTAGTCAACTTTGGGAGAAGCCCTGAATGCGGCTCATGACAGGAAACGCAGTCAAACGGAGCATCCTTGCGCCGCGGGTCCATCACGCTCTTCTTCGCCGTCGGATGCCCCGCGACCGGATGGTTGTTCTTCAAAGCGGCGTCATGGCAGGTAAGGCACAGTTCCTGCGGCGGCTTCTTGAGCTGACCGGGCAGGCGGCGTATGTGTGGGTCGTGGCAGGCCATACACTCCCCGACCGCGAAAGGCGGGTGAACCACAGGCTGCTGGCTGAGCCTGCGAAAATCGGAATGACAGACAAAGCAGGTTTTTTCAGGCGTCTCTTTAAGCGTTGCCGAACCGTCCTTTCCGGGGGCATCGTGGCACATCTCGCATGAACGCGACTTGAAAGGCACATGCTGTACGGCTTCGGAAATAAGCTTCTGGTTGGCGGAAGCGTGCGGGGAATGGCAGGTGGTACACTCCATTTCCATGTCGCTGATGCCGCCGTGGGATTTTTTAATATTCTCGTCCTCAAGCGAATGGCATGTAGAGCACAACTGGTTCACGGGGGAACTTAACAGGGTGCGGTTCACTGAACCGTGGGGCTGGTGGCAGGTGGAACACTCCATGTCCTTAAAAGGAATATGGATCGTTGCTTTCGCAAGGTCCGCCACGCGCTCTTTGTGGCAGGACAGGCACAACTCCCTGCTCTCCAGGATCAGCTTACCGGGTTCTTTGGGTGAAGCGTGGCATTTTGAACAGGCGCCCTCGGCCACCGGCGCATGGACGCCCGGCGCCGCTTTCAGCTTCACGGTCTCGGCGGCATGGGCGGCGGCGAAGGGGTCGGCTTTAACTTCGGCCTTCTTCTTGTCAAACAAGCCGGCATGGAGAACAGCAACAGACAAAATCAGCACAAAAAACGCCGCCGTCACCCGGATTCTAATTTCCATCAAACGCCTCCATCGAAAGAGTGAACCGGCGGTCCGAAACCAAATTTTGTCATATAACCCCATGGGCGAGGTATCCAAGTCGGTAATATTTTGAGGACGCTGCCATCCGCGCCGACGTCCATCGTTTTCTGGTTGGAAATGTTCATCTTTTTCCCTCCCAAAGTGCTTGCCCCTTTCCTGAGACTGGCCAGTGCGGACAGAATCTTAGACCAGTTTTTTTCATAGAGAATCTTTCGTATTGAGGTGATAGTTACATAATAGCCGGCATCCGGTTTTTTAACAATTCCCTGAATAAAATAATCATCGCGTTTTCCGCCCGTTTCCACGGAGGAGAAATATGTAAAGCTGGAACCATCTTTGAGTTTGATTGTCTGTAATGAAGAGCGTTGCTTCTCGGACTTGGCCTTCACCTTTCTGATAAGTTGGAAATACTTCTCCGGGGTCATCTTCTCTCCTGCCACAGCTATATCTATGCCCAATACGCTGTCAGGATCACTAAGGAAGAAAAGATGGTTCATGCCTGGCGGCGAGATGGATTTGGAGAAGCCGGGAAAAGGCCACTTTTCAGGGAAACAGATGGAATAAGCCCTATCGGGTGAGGTGAGCCAGAGTTCTTTTTCCTCTCGTGATGGAACGACATCCGCTGTGACGGCAATTCCCCTGAGGACAGCGGAGAACACCGCTTGATAAACCGCCATACTGATAATTCTATCCTTCATAACAACTCTCCCACGTGTCAATCCAGACTTTAACCGTAACTGCTCAGGTCATTTAACCATTTTTTGACTACGGCGGTCTAATTTTTCACTGTCGCAAAAAAATAGAAATGTCATGGTCGTAGCCTTTTTTGTCAAGCTACCACCGCCGGCCTGCGCTGCCCGGGCCGGCTCCCGGCCCGCCGGTTCCACTCCCCTCGCAGAGCCGGGCGCGGACGATCCTGCTATGTCGGAATCTCAGCACCCAAAAAAATCTGAAATTTCAGCATAAGGGTTGATTTAGCCCCAATGCCAGTCACTTAACTCGAAAGGGACGCTATCGTGCAGTCTTCCTCCCCCCTTGTGGGGGAGGATTGAGGTGGGGGGCTCGGCCGGGGCGCTTTTAGCCCCCCATCCTAACCTTCCCCCACAAGGGGGGAAGGAATCTGCAAAGATCATAGGTATGGCCGCTTTACCTAACCTTCCCCCACAAGGGGGGAAGGAATCTGCAAAGATCATAGGTATGGCCG
>CAZYFL010000314.1:0-2982 GCA_964646805.1 uncultured Elusimicrobiaceae bacterium
GCAAGGGCGCGCAGGGCAGCCCCCCGGACGGCCCTCCCCACTGTCTGAATCGCAGTTAAAGCTTAAGCGTCAAAAGCCTTCAATTCTTCAAGCGCCGTAGCCACCCTGGCCTCAAGAGCGGTTATTTTGTCGCCGAGTTCTTTTACCTGCTTATAATCAGAATGGATTTCCGGGGCGGACATTTTGACGGCCAGGCTCTCCACCGTTTTGCGGGAATAAGCTATTTCTTTTCTAAGGATCTCTGCGCGGCGCGTCTTTTTGCGGGACTCGGCTTCCTGGCGCTTTTTCCCTTTCCAGTCTGCAATGTCGTCTTTAGGCGCGGGCTTCGGCTCTTCTTTATTTTTTAAGCCCGCGGCTTCTTCCTGCAGTTGCTTCTGCCGGTGATGGAAATAGTCATAGTTACCGGGATAAACTGTGGTTTTACCGTGTTCAATGTGCACCACGGAGTCGGCTAGGGCGTTTATAAAATAGATGTCGTGGCTGATAAAACAGAGCGTACCCTCGAATTCCTTGAGGGCGGCTAGCAGCGCGTCCACGCTTGCCATATCCAGGTGTGTGGTGGGCTCGTCCATCAGGATTACGTTTGGCGGGTCCATCAGCAGCTTTACCAGCATCAGGCGGCTTTTTTCCCCGCCGGAAAGCACCCCGGTCTTTTTATGCACGTTATCGCCGGGGAACAGAAAGGACCCGAGCACGGTTCTGACAACCAGCTCCGGGTTCATCCTGTCGTTGTCCATGGCTTCCTGCAACACGGTCTTGCGCGGGTCCAATATCCCCTCGCGGTGTTGTGAGAAATAGCCGGTTTTCACGTTCAAGCCCGGTCTGCGCTCGCCTGAGTCCGGATCTATTACTCCGGCCAGCATTTTTAAAAGGGTTGATTTTCCCGCGCCGTTATGTCCGACAAAGGCCATCCTCTGGCCGCGCTGAAGCTCAAAGTCAAAATTTTCGTAAACCCTTATGGGCTCATGGCCGGGCATATTGTAAACCTTGCTGACGTCCCTGAGCTCCAACACCCTAGCGCCGGTGCGGCTGGGCTGCGGAAAGCGCATTTTAACCGTCCTGGTCTCAGCTGTCAATTCTATGCGCTCAAGTTTGTCCAGGCGCTTTATCATGCTCTGCACCCGGGAAGCGGTGGAAATGCGGGCCCTGTTGCGGGCTATGAAGTCCTCCATCCGCGCTATGTCATCCTGCTGCTGACGCCAGGCCGAGTAAATTTTGTCTTTTTCCGACTGGCGACAGGCCAGAAAATTTTCATAGTCGCCGTAATAGGCGCGCAGGGTCTTGTCCTGTACGGAAATTATGGCGTTACAGACGGTGTTGACGAAGGCGCGATCGTGCGAAATAACAAAAATGGCGCCAGGGTAGTCCGCCAGGTAATCTTGTAGCCAGAGCAGCGAGTCCAGGTCCAGGTGATTGGTGGGCTCGTCCAGCAGCAGCAGATCGGGCTTCCTGATAAGGAGCCTTGCCATGGCCACACGCATGGCCCATCCGCCGCTAAGCGTGTCTACCCTGCGGGCGAAATCCGTGACCCTGAAACCCAGGCCCATCAGTATGGCCTTGGCCTCGGCCTCTATCCGGCCATCGTAATCTTCCATCCCCTCCAGGGTTTCCTCAACCACGGAGCGGGCGGAGGTGGGCGCATTTTCCTGCGGCAGATAGCCTGCCACCACGCCTTTCCTGAATTGTATTTCGCCCTCGTCAACCTCTTCCTCGCGCAGCATCATCTTGAAAAGGGTGGACTTGCCGGAGCCGTTGGGGCCTACCAGCGCGAAGCGCTCGCCCTCGTTTATCTGCAGGGAGGCGTCCTCAAAAAGGGTCTGGGAAGAGAAAGATTTGTATATATTTCTGATGGTTACCATAAAAGAAAACCGCTCCGCACGGGACAATTTAGTGTAAATTTTGGTAACTGCTCAGGTAGCCAGAAGTCAGAATTCAGGAGTCAGAATGAGGATGTCGGCGACGAGATTTTTGGAGGCCTATTCGCGGGCTATTCTGAATTCTGACTCCTGAATTCTGGCTGCCTGCGTAGTTACAAATTTTGCCGGGAACTGACAGGACTTCTGGAATCAGGCCAACCGGACTGCCTACGTTTTTATTTTGTAACTGCTCAGGTAGCCAGTAGTCAGAATTCAGGAGTCAGGAGTCAGAAGTCGGGAATGAGAACGTCGGCGATGAAAAAGGCTCCACCATTCTGAATTCTGGCTCCTGAATTCTGTCTGCCTGAGTAGTTACTTTATTTTAGCATTTTAAGGCTTGCAAAAAAGTCTCAATCTTTTTATATAATTGTCAAGAAGCGGAAAATACGGCGTACTTATTGAAGCATGGAGATCTTATGCCCGATAGCGTTATAAATAATACGCGGCAACCGCAATGAAACGCCTGCTACTGGCATTCCTGCTGGCAGCCCCTCTCTCCACCGCCTGGCCAAGGGCCGGGGGTGGTTGTTTCCCTGCCGGGACAAAGATAGCCACCATTGAGGGTGAAAGGCCTATAGAAGAGATCCGTCCCGGCGACAAGGTGCTGGCATTCACCGACGGGCGGCTGGTGCGGGCCGAGGTGAAGAATTCTTATGAGAAGAAGGACCGCCTCCTGTTCCTCCGGACCACTAAAGGCAGGCTGACAGCCACACCGGAACAACCGTTGCTCACTCCAACCGGGTTTACAGAAGCCCGCAACCTGAAAAAAGACGTAGAAGTAGCGATGCTGGCGGACGGCCGGCGCGTCTGGGTAAAAATAACGTCCGTTAAAACAGGCGGCATGGCGAAAGTCTATAACCTTGAGGTCGCCCCCCCGCACACCTTTATCGCGGGCGGCTTCATAGTTCACAACAAGGGCTTGTAACTTTTACGTAACTACTCAGGTAGACAGAATTCAGGAGTCAGAATTCAGAATAGCCTGCGAATAGGCCTCCAACAGCTACACCACCAAATCCTCAAATCTCGTCGCCGCCATCCTCATTCTGACTCCTGAATTCTGACTTCT
>CAZYFL010000315.1:0-2975 GCA_964646805.1 uncultured Elusimicrobiaceae bacterium
GTCGCTGGCATCTTCATTCTGACTCCTGAATTCTGACTCCTGAATTCTACCTGAGTAGTTACCCTGTTTTTGCCAAAGCCGGCTTTTTGGTTCCGCGCTTTTTCCCGCCGGCCGGCCTCCCGTATATCATGGGGAAAGCGTGGAAAATCCCCGGCAGAACGGCGTTAAGGGATTCTTTCACGCCCCTTGAACTGCCGGGCAGGGCTATCACAAGCATTTTATTTATAAGCCCGCTTACAGCTCTTGAAAACATGGCGTAGGGCGTTCTCTGTTGCCCGAAGGCGCGCATAGCCTCCGGGATGCCGGGTGTATCCATGGTAATTATTCCCCTGAGCGCTTCCACGGTAACATCGCTGGAACCGAGGCCGGTGCCGCCGGCGGTGAAAACGGCATCCATGCCCATTTTCTCCCAGCTCAGCACCCGGGCCCTGATTTTCTCCACGTCAGCCGGAATCACCTCGTAACCCGCGATCTTTACAGGGAAACCCGCCAGCATTTCTTTTATGATAGTCCCTGCTTTATCTTCCCTTTTGCCGGCCGCGGCCGCGTTGGAGACGGCAAGCACGCAGACTTTAAGCGGAGGAGCGAAGGTATCCGCAAAGTCGGATTTCCCTCCCCTCTTTTCAACCAGTTTTATTTCCTCTATAACGGCGTTGGCGTCCAGGGATTTTACCATGTCGTAAATGGTAAGCGCCGCCACGGCGCATGCCGTGAGCGCTTCCATTTCTATTCCCGTTTTCCAGATTGTTGAGGCTGAGGCTCTTATTTCAATCTTATCTTTTAACGCCTTAAACTCCACTTTTATGTTGTCAATGGGAAGCGGGTGGCAATATGGTATAAGTTCGGAAGTCTTTTTGGCGGCCATGGTTCCGGCCACTTTAGCTGTTTCAAGGACATTCCCCTTTTCAACGCGGTTTTCCGTTATCCGGTGGATAAAAGCGGGCGCCATTCTTACCGACGCTATGGCCGTGGCTGAGCGCAGGGTGGAATACTTGTCTGAAATATCTCTCATAAACTATCCTCCTATGAGCCTCATTGAATTTTTCACGCGCTTTAAGTCGGCCGGGCCGGCAGAACTGATACCGTGAAATTCTTTTTTCCCCGTCAAAAACCTCCGGATGCGCTCCGGAAGTTCTTCCCTGTTTTTGTCGCGCAGGGTTTTGACGTCAAGCCCGCTGGAATCAAAAAGACACCGGTAAAGGATACCACGCGAAGACAGCCTCAGGCGGTCGCAGGAACCGCAGAAAGGATGCGACAAAGCCGAAATAAAACCTATCGCCCCGCCGTGTATCCTGTAATTCCTCGCGACGCCGTCAATGCTGGCGCGGCCGGGGGAATATCTTTGCGTCAGGTAGTTCTCTATGCGGCTTATAGGCGTGAAAGCCGTCTTGGCGAAATCGTCCTCGCAGAAAGGCATAAGTTCTATAAACCGGACGGTGAGACGGTTTTCCGCGGCAAATTTCACAAAACCGTCTACCTCTTCAAAGGAGAGATCGGAGAGCGCTACGGCGTTAATTTTTAACTTAAAACCCAGGCCCAGCGCGCGGTCAATTCCCGCCCTGACCACGGCAAGGCTGTCCGAGCCGGTTATTTTTCTGAACCGTTCGGCGTCCAGGCTGTCAAGGCTGACATTAAGGGCGTCCAGACCGGCGCTTTTAAGCGCGGCGGCTTTATTTTCAAGCAGGACGCCGTTGGTGGTCAGGCAAACTTTTTTAACAGGGGTTATCGCCTTCGCGCCGGCTACCAGTTGTTCAATATCGGGCCGCATTAAAGGCTCGCCGCCGGTAAAGCGGATTTTTTCAACACCCATAGCCCCGAGCGCGCGGATAAACTCCAGCATCTCCGGCAAAGCGAGCCCGCCGCCCCCGTTTTTTTTCGCTGAACAGGGAGAGGGGCGCGCGCCGGGGGCGCAGTAGCGGCAGGATAAATTACATTTATCGGTGACGGAGACGCGCAGGTAGGTGTGAACGCGCCCAAAGGAATCAATATTTTTAAAACTTTCCATCTTTCTTTCCAAACCGGGAGGCATAGTCGTTTCCAACTACACCCTGTCGGCATTAAATCCTGGCAACTGCTTTAGATTTTAATGCTCGAAAGATTTTAAAACCTGGCTGTCTGATGCACACCGTGCCTGTTACGGCACTTACGCAAGTATTGCAAATCCTGCGGGGTATTTATGTTCCGGAAGAGAACGTCCGGATCCCCGAACCTGAGCAGTTCTTTTTCGCAGACTTTTCTTATCTTGAGCCGGCTTAAAAGCCGTGCCAGTTTCAACTTCCCCCCCGCCAGCGCTTCCCCTATTTTACCAAGACAATCCCGCGAATACAAGGCGCACAGCGGCTGGTATTTATTTCTATGATACGGAACCACCGCCTGAAAACCTTCTTTAACACTCCCCGCCATGTAATCCGCAAGGCCCAGACTGATAAACGGCATATCACAGGCAGCCACGAAGTTATACGGGGAATCAGAATTCTTCAGACCGGTGTAAAGTCCTCCAAGGGGACCCAGGCCCGGAACAATATCCGCTACAACTTTAACGCGGCCCTGGATTTTATATTTTCCCGGAGAATCGGTTACAAGAACGATATTCCTGAACCGCCTAATTAAAAACTTAACCTGTCGTTCAACTAAGGTTTTGCCGTCGATTTTAATAAAAGCCTTGTCAAAACCCATCCTGCTGGATTTGCCGCCGCAGAGCACGATAGCGTTCACGCCCCGGCAATCCATTATTTCCGCGGTTTCTCCGCGGCGGGAGTTTCAACCGCAGAAGCGACTTCCTTCATGGATTTTTTGAATTCCTTTATCGCGACGCCGATAGACCTGCCGAGTTCCGGAAGCTTATTCGCCCCGAAAAGAAGCACACAGACCAACCCGATCAGAAGCAGTTCAGGGGTATCCATTCCAAGTATTCTCATAATTTTCGTAACTACTCAGGTAGACAGAATTCAGGAGTCAGAATTCAGAATAGCCTG
>CAZYFL010000316.1:0-2970 GCA_964646805.1 uncultured Elusimicrobiaceae bacterium
GTGCCAGTAATTGATCATACTGTGAACCGAATACAACCCCGCGATCGGACGTCAAGTAATACAGCGGCTTCATGCCGGCATGGTCGCGCGCCAAAAGCAGCTTCTTCTCAGTACTGTCATAGAAGGCCAATGCAAACATCCCGTTAAATTTGGCCAGCGCTGCAATACCCCATTCCATTAATGCATATAACACGACTTCGCTATCGCTCGTTGACCGGAATGCCACCCCGCGCTGCTGCAATTGTTCCCTAAGCTCTACAAAGTTATAGACCTCACCGTTAAACACTAAGACATACCGGCCCTTACCGGCAGTCATGGGCTGATGCCCTCCGGAACTCAAATCAATAATCGACAGCCTGCGAAACGCCAACGTGCAAGATCCATCCTCGGCCCAGAATCCGCTATCATCAGGTCCCCGCCGGGACATCATGGAACTAATTCTG
This sequence comes from uncultured Elusimicrobiaceae bacterium, assembly GCA_964646805.1. GTDB lineage: Bacteria > Elusimicrobiota > Elusimicrobia > Elusimicrobiales > UBA9959 > UBA9959. The sequence goes on from CAZYFL010000316.1 coordinate 444, forward strand.
TCCCAATCGGCACCTGCGGGCTCTTTCTCCCTGAATCTTAATTCTCCGGCTATTCCACACATATCCCTAATCTATGTCCTTTAAGATCGCTCGCTGCCTACAGCTCTACATAATCTAAGCTGAATAAATCAGAACAGAAATCGAGCTACCGTCAAGAGGTGTGTAAATAAGTTTCAGGCGGCGGTCCTCTCCGGTTGATGGTTCATGTCATTCCTCTCCTGTCCTGACTGCAGCACGATCCCGTCCTTGAACGTCATGCCGGATGCTACCAGTGGCAGCAGCTCTGGCGCATTGAGTTTTCTCCACGACGTCTCGGCCACCCGGAGCATTTTCCAGATGATGGCCTGAGCGCCCTCCACGCGTTTGTAGCGGCGGGATGCGTCTGTTCGGAGCCGGACGGCCGCGAAGGGCGATTCCACGATGTTCGTCGTCCGTAAGTGGCGCCAATGCTCGCGCGGAAATGCGTAGAAGGTCACCATCCGCTCCCAGTCCCGGAGCAGCGTCTCCACAGCCTTCTTGTCCGTCTTGTGGTACGTCCGCACGAACGCATCGCGCAGGCGCTCGCATTCGACCTACGTCTCGGCATACGGCATCGCCTTGAGCATCTCGGCCGCCTGTGGCTGAGTCTTCTTCGGCAGCGCATCGAGGACATTGGTCAGTTTGTGGTTCCAACACCGCTGTTCTGCACCGGTTGGATGGGCCTCACCCAAGGCCGCCCAGATCCCGAGATGTCCGTCGGCCACCGTCAGCTGCGGGAAGCGAAGTCCACGGCGCTTGAGATGGCGCAGGAGCGTGAGCCAGCTTTCCTTACTTTCACGCTCACCACTCTCGCAAGCCAGCACGAGCTTCTCTCCTGTGGTGAGGGCACCCACGATCGTGAGGAGTGCGCTCTTGCGATCTGCGATGCCCGCTTTCACGTAGAGGCCATCGGCCCACCAGTAGACGATCTGCACATCCGACAGGTCCCGTTGCCTCCAGGTTGCATATTCGCTCTCAAAGCGGGCCTTCAGCCGCTGAATCGAGCTCGCTGACAGCGGTGCGCCCTCCCCAAGCAGCCCCCTCAGCGCAAGTTCGAAATCCCCGCTTGAGAGCCCATGCAGATACAGCTCCGGCAGCACCTCACCGACTTCCCGGGTGCGGCGCATAAACAGTGGCAGCACCTTGCTCTCAAAGCGATCCGTCAGATCGCGAACGCGCGGGCGCCGGACGGTGATGGTCCCGTTCATCATCGTGAACTGCCGAGACTTCCCGTAGCCGTTTCGACTCCCCGCAGGCGGGTCGACCGAGGGCACCGCGTCTCGGCGTGCGTAGGGGGCACGGCCGAGAAACGTGGTCACTTCCTCCTCCAGTAGGTGCTGTAGCTGGGCCTGAATCTTCTCTCGCGCCCACTGCTCCAGCGTGTCGTACCCGACTGCCCTTGACTCGATCGCCTTATTGCGGTTCCTCTCTCCCATGGTGGCGTATCCTTTCCCCTCGGCGGCAACCGAGGCGTTGGTTGATTGCTCAACCGAAAGGCTACGCCGCCTTTCTCCTATTTCCACACCTAAAGATGATACCTCCAGAAATCATCAGAAACACCAAATTCGTGATTCGACTCTGTCACGGCTTTAAAGCCGTGACAAGTTAACTACACATAGATTGGAAGCTTCTAGTCGACATGGGTGAGGCTGTAGTTGGCTTCGTTTCTCGAAAGGAGGATCCCGTGTCTTAGAGGTAGTCTCAATTACAAGTAGAGCCGGATATGCGTACACCCCCGCTTTTTCTGGGCGAGAAGCTCCGGCTAGATTAGCGCCCTTTTAATGAAATCTGGGGTATAGCGCCGCAATTGAGTCTTCAAAAATGACTTGAGCAAGCCGCCCACACTCTTTCTCTTGTGAGGATTGATCGGAACACTTAGAACTTCCGGCCATAGCTGTGACATGACTTTCCGATACAACTCATATTTAGGTGGCTTCCTATATTTTTCCTCTGTGGCTAGCATAGTTACTAACAACTCTCTGCAATTAAAAGGGGTAAAAATGTCTTTCCATGCGATATCAAATTCCAATTGGGACATGGCAAGCCAGTTGCCACATCTTTGTTCCCAATAAAATAGATCGAACATATTGTAGTTGAATATATCATTGGTTCCATTCAACCATTTTTCAAAGGATCTCATTGCAAATACATCATTACCCATCACAAGAGATGAGAGTACCTGAGGAGTTATCTGTCCATCAGATATTGGCCGATAATAACATCTAGCAACTTCTGACGCGCTTCCTACTACTGCGACTCTACCCTGTGAGTTATATTTCATAATGGCCTGTGCATCAGGTCCCCATTTGTCATGGGCAAAAGGCGCATGTTTTTTAAAAGTCTGGGCAAACTCCGCATCCATCGCGGCAGGAGCCTCCACAATGGCATGCCTCAACCCAAATCTAGAGACAAGGAGGGAAGGGACCATAATATCTGCATGGTTGCCAGGCATTCCTCCTTGTCTTACGGTGACATAAGAAACTTTGTCACGAATCTCCTTAGAAGCCGC
>CAZYFL010000317.1:0-2967 GCA_964646805.1 uncultured Elusimicrobiaceae bacterium
CTCGGCATGACCGAGGGCTTCGACGTGGGTCTGGAGATGAGCGGCAACGCGCAGGCCTTTAACGACATGATAACCGCCGTCAAGATGGGCGCGAAGATTTCCCTGCTTGGGATACTGCCGGCCAATACCACTATCCCGTGGAATCAGGTGATTTTCAAGGCGCTCTTCCTGAAGGGCATATATGGCCGGGAGATGTTTGAGACCTGGTACAAGATGTGCGCAATGCTCACCAGCGGCCTGGATATAAAACCGGTGATAACGCACCGCTTCCCGGCGAAGGATTTCAGGGAAGGCTTTGAGATAATGTCCTCCGGTAAGTCCGGCAAAATAATCCTTGACTGGACGGGGATTTAAATTTACATGGAATATCACGATAATTTTGACAAATTGTGCGAAGCGCTGGAAGGGGCGGGGGCTTTCCTTGTGGTAGAAGATAAAAAAGGCCGCGTTAACGCCATGACCATCGGCTGGGCGCAGGCCGGTATCATCTGGGGCGAACCCATAATGACCGTCTTCGTGCGTCCCTCGCGCTATACCCATTCCATGCTTGAGAACGCCGCCCACTTCAGCGTTTGCGTCCCCCGTCGCGGCGAAATGAAAAAAGAGCTCGCTTTCTGCGGAGTAAAATCAGCCCGCGAGTATGATAAAATACGCGCCTGCGCCCTGAAACCTGAAGAAGGCGTAGTCAAAGGCCTTAAATATATCGCCGGCTGCGGGCTGGTTTACCAGTGCGAAATATACGGCAAGACGACGCTGAAGAGGGAAACGCTGTCCGCCGGCGCCAGGGGAAAATATTATCCCGGCCATGACGCGCCCCACGCCCTTTATTTCGGAAAAATCCTGAAAGCGGAGAGTTTCCGATGAAAATTTCACGGCTGGCCGTCTTAATCCTGTCAGCGCTGGTTTTTTCCGGCTGCGGCATACTGAAGCAGAAGGCCGCCGACTACTACCTGGGCAAAGCCCGGAAGGTTGCCGCAACGCAAAACCCTTCGCAGCCGGAAGTTGAGGCCGCTTTCGCTGATATTGAAAAAGCCGTCTCTTACGCGCCGGATTCCGGGCAGGCCGTGGAGCTGCTGGGCCGCCTGGCGGACTCGGCCTCAAAAAACGGCTTCGCCGGCGCGCAGGAACTGGAAGCTTCCGCGCTTAAAAAAACCCTGGCCGCCAGCCCGCTTAACTGGAGCGCCCGGGAGTCCCTTATAAATTTCTTCGCCGCCAGAGGAGACACCGGCGGGCTTGAGGCCATGTCCGCGCAGGCGCAGTCCCTAGCCGCCTCCGGCGGCGAAGGGCAGCGCTATTGCGCCCTGCTGGCCGGCCTAGCCGCGCGCGCCTCGGCCCTGCCCTGGCTGGAATCGGAGGCCTACCTGAGCCTTAATAAAGCGCCGGAACCGCTTTTTGAAAAAGCTGCGGCTTACGAAGCCGGCGCGGCCAAAGTGCTGGCCATGAAGGCCGAAGTTGAAAAAATGACCGCGGCTGACTCCGGCGTAAAAAAATACGCCCCGGCCGCGCTTGTATCCGCCGCAGAAGTGGCCGTTGCCGACGCGCTTCGCGACCCAGAAGCCAGGGCGGCGATTGCCGGTTTCAACGCCAGGGCGGGCTCGGACAAGGCCTTCCGCAAGGCCGTGGAGATGACCGTGCGGGGCAACGCGGCGCTGGTTAAAAAGGAATACTCGCAGGCGCGCGCTTTCTACCAGAGCGCCCTTAATCATTATCCGGCGCTCATAGACGCGCGCCGGCAAATGGCCGAAACCGATTTTCAGGAGGGAGCGGCTATGGCCGCGGCCGGGGAAAACCCGAAAGCGGCGGCCCAACTGCTGTACAAAGCCTACGGCGGAGTCTCGGCGGTAATAACTGAAGCCTTAAAAACCGGGAACCTGATCCCCTTTATAAAACCCGCAAAATTCCTGGGCGAAACTTACTCCCTTAAAGCCGCGGACCTGGCCGCGCTGCGCGCCGTGGAAGGCGCACGGCTAAGGAATACGGCCAGGCTTGAAGCGGAGTTTAAATCAGCCCTGGACGAGGCCCTTAAACTAAATCCGGAGGGCCGCCTGACCAGAGAGCTGCTTGAGCGCTATACAAAAGAAGGGTTCTGATCCGGATTGCCGGATTGATTAAATTAGATGCCGAATAGGACTGATATGCTGTTTGGGTTATTTATTTGCGGCCTTTTTTTTGTTTTAGAGGCGTCAGCGCAGGAGACGGCGGCTTCCACAGCCGCCCCTGTTCATGTCCGGAGCCCGCTTATGCTGACCATCTCAAAGGACTCCTACTCCTCCCGCGTAGGGCTTGATTACGCCATAAGGTGGGACTTTTCGGACCTGGCTTCCTTCAAGCCGGGGCTCGGGGCTATTTATTCCGGCATAAAAGCGGTCTCAACTTGGGACATAACCGAGAACACACGCCTCACCTATTATGGCTTAAAAACCAACCCCTGGCGGCTTGTCATAGCCAAAGAGAAAAAAAACGGGGGGAATGGCGCGGACCCGGCGGCCGCCGCTGGCGGAGGGATAGTTGTCCGGAGTACGCCGGAATACCGCAAACGCCTGCGGCTTTCCGTCTCGCCGCTGGTTGACGACATCAAAAGAAATTTTAACGACGGCCTACGGGACTTCCTCCTGCGCAGTTCGCTCAAGGGCCTCTCGCCCGAATGGGAGAAGGCGGGAGATGCCGGCCGCAAAGCTTTTGTGAAGGACGTGCTGTCGCTGGAAGTGTGGGGCATCCCGGTCCCTGGCGTAAAGCAAACCAGGGAGGGACTGGAGTATATCAGTGAATAACTGTAACTGCTCAGGTAGCCAGTAGTCAGAATTCAGGAGTCAGGAGTCGGGAATGAGAACGTCGGCGATGAAAAAGGCTCCACCATTCTGAATTCTGGCTCCTGAATTCTGTCTACCTGAGTAGTTACGAATAACTAAAATTTGGTAACTACTCAGGTAGACAGTAGTCAGAATTCAGTAGTCAGGAGTAAGAAGT
>CAZYFL010000318.1:0-2960 GCA_964646805.1 uncultured Elusimicrobiaceae bacterium
AACGAACGCGGGGATAGGCAGGGTAAGGGATTCGTTGGAAAACACAGCGGCGCCGTCAGCGCTGGAAAGCCGGCCTGACAGAAAATTCATGGTGGGGCTGCCGATAAACCCGGCCACAAACAGGTTGACGGGTTTTCTATAAACCTCTATGGGCGAGCCCACCTGCTGCACTATGCCGTGGTTCATTACGACTATGCGGCTGGCCAGCGTCATGGCCTCCACCTGATCGTGCGTGACATAGATTATGGTGGCGTTAAGGCGCTGGTAGAGCCTGGCTATTTCAACGCGCATTTCCTCGCGCAGTTTCGCGTCCAGATTGGAGAGCGGCTCGTCAAACAGGAACACTTTGGGCTTGCGCACGATGGCGCGGCCTATAGCCACGCGCTGGCGCTGGCCGCCGGAGAGTTGTTTGGGCATGCGCTTTAAAAACTTATCTAGCTGGAGGATGTTCGCCGCCTCGGTCAAACGCGCGGCTATTTCCGCCCTGGGCAACTTGCGCAGGCGCAGCGCAAAGTTCATGTTCTCTTCCACCGTCATATGAGGGTACAGCGCGTAGTCCTGAAACACCATGGCTATCTCGCGCCTGGAGGGGTGCAAGTCGTTGACCAGCAGCTTGTCTATGAATATCTCGCCGCCGGTAATCTCTTCCAATCCGGCCAGCAGCCTGAGCAGCGTGGTTTTGCCGCAGCCGGAAGGCCCGACAATTACGACGAACTCATGATCTTTTATGTCCACGTCTACCCCGTTAAGAACGAGGTTGTCGCCGAATTTTTTTACGATACCCTTAAATTGGACAGCAGCCATAGTATCTCCTTTTGTGACAACAAAAAAGCTTTGCTTTTTTGTTCACCCTTTCACGCTGCCGAGGGTGAGGCCGGAAATAAGCCACCTGGAAGAATACAGGAACACGCACAATACGGGGATGGTCACCAGCATTGAGCCGGCGGCGAACATGCCCCACTGGGTTATGTACTGGCCCTGCAGTTCGAAAAGACCGAGCGTCCAGGTATATTGTTTGGAACTGAACAGCACTACGCGGGCCACCAGGTATTCGTTCCAGGCGGTGGTAAAATTAAAAAGGAAGGCTATGCTTAACGCCGGGGTGGACAGCGGCAGTATAATGCGCCAGAAGGCGCCCACCTGACTGGTACCGTCAACCAGGGCGGCCTCCTCCAGCGAACGGGGGATGGTGTCGTAGTAGCCCTTGAGTATCCAGATGCTGAATGGCAGGGAAGAAACCGAGTAGGCGATGATCATGCCGAGGTAAGTATTCATCAGCTTCAGCTTCATTATCATCAGGAACAGCGGTAGTATCAGCATGCCCGCCGGTATCATCTGGCTGGAGAGCAGCAGTATCATCCCGGCCTTCCTGCCGGGAAAGCGGAAGCGGGAGAATGCGTAGGCCGCGGTGGAGGCCAGGGACACGCCTATGAAAGAGGTGGCCAGGGTAATGATTAGAGAATTCCACAGCCAGCGCAGGAACATGGTGTCGCCCAGCAGCCGGGAGTACGAGATAAAGGTGGCTCCGCCAGGGATAAGGGAAAGGTCCATGGAAACCAGTTTATCGCCGGGGCGCAGGGAGACGGAGAAAATCCTGAGCAGGGGATACACGCAGGCGGCCGCGGATAAAATTAGTCCGGCATGAATAAGGAGATGCTTAAGACGCTTTTGCTTTGCAGCCGCAGACATTGTTTTCTTCATATTCAGCGCTCATCCTTCGCCGCATCAAAACTCTTGAGATAAAAAAGAGAGAAAAGGAACAACATGGCAAACACCACTACAGCGAAAGCCGCCGAGTAGCTGTAGCGGTTGTAGGTGAATGCCGCCTTGTACAACGCGGACACCAGGATATCCGCCTGCTCGGTACCGCCGGCTTGGCCGGTCACAAGGTAGATGACGTTTATATTATTGAAAGTCCATACCGTCCCCAGGGTAACTGCGGGCATCATTACCGGTTGCACCAGCGGTAACGTGATAAAACGCAGCTTCTGGAAATAAGAGGCTCCGTCGATATCCGCAGCATCGTAATAGGAGCTGGAAATGGACTGGAGGCCGCCGAGAATGACCACCATCATAAAGGGAATGCCCAGCCAGATGTTTATAAGCATGCAGGTAAGCAACGGATAATCGCTAAGCCACTGCACCGGGCCCACGCCCAGGCTTGCCAGGAAGGGGAAAACTTCTACCAGCTTTACCAGAATGATATTTACAAAGCCATTTGTGGAATGGAATTCGCCGCGCATAGCCAGTACTGCTACCACCTGAGGCATGGCCCAGGGGACGACCAGCAGGGTGCGGTAAAAGCCCTTGAAGCGTATGTGGTTGTTTAACAGCAGGGCAAGAATGAAGCCGCCCACAACGTGGAAGAAAACATTGGAGAAGGTCCATACAAGCGTGCGCCCCAGCAGCGCCCAAAAAGAAATCTCGGAGAGGGGGGAAGTGGTGAAAACCCTGATATACTGACTAAATCCGACAAAGGGGAGCGTACCGGTATTCTTCCACATCATGATGGTGGTAAGTTTCAGGTCGTGGAAAGAGAGGTAAACTTCAAAGACAAAGGGATACATCAGGAGCAGGGCCAGACCCACGAAAGCGGGGGCAAGCAGGAGGTAGGGAACGGTGTGGCGGCCCTTAACCACACCGCAGAAAAATACGGCTATCGCGGCCTCGGCCAGCAGGAAATAAACCCAGAGTTTGAAAGCGCTGCCGCCCATCAAACCGCCGAAAACTGCCAGCGCCAGAACTGGAAAAACTGCAAGAGCTGCGGGAAAAAACCAGGAGCGGGAGTAAAATTTGAAATGCAAGTAGAAATAGCCTTCCAGCGCGGCCACGCCGGCGGCCAGGAGAATGATGAACCAGGCCACTTCGTATACTGACTTAAATATTTCCATGGCTTTCCGGAGATTATTTGTAACTGCTCAGGTAGCCAGAATCCAGAAGCCAGAATTCAGAATAATCTG
>CAZYFL010000319.1:0-2955 GCA_964646805.1 uncultured Elusimicrobiaceae bacterium
CAATTTATTAATAGTGTCCCATAGTCGTACATAGCAGTTGTTTTGGGTGGTGTTTCGGGGTCTGCCATGCCCGAAGTTGGTAAAATTGGGTCCACCAAACCCTGCAAGGAAAGGTGGACCAAAATGGAAATCAAAGTACGACTTGAGCTTGTGGTTAGTCTACAAGATGGCGAAGTAAATATCAACGAGATTATTCATGCCGTCGGCAAGTGGGGCCGTGAGGCCACCGCGAAGGCGACGGAAGGCGTTATCAACGCCTATCAGAAAAGAATCGTGGAGGCGGTATGTTCAGGGCAGGGCGACGGGAGCTGGCTGCCGCATGAAGCGCGAGGTTGCAAGGGGCAGATGTGCCTTGGGTGCGCTTACCGCAGTGCCGGCAAGCGTGAGCCGCGCCAGCTGCGAACCGAGCTGGGGCCATTGTCGGTGGAAACGCGGCAGGTGGTATGCGGGGTCTGCGGTAAGCGCTTCCGTGTGCTGGGGCCGCTGCTGAAGATTAAACCGCGTGCGAGGCCGACGAGCGGGCTGATACGGATGATGTCTGAAACTATGACCGACCTGAGTTACCGCAAAGGCGGCGGGCGGATGGCGGCGCTGGCGCAGGTGGAAGTGCCCAAAAGCAGCGGACAGAGGTGGATGGCTGCCGGCGACTGGGACAGCCTGCAGGAGGGCGCTTTCAGGGCGAAGACCTGGGAATCGCTGCAGGGGTTGATGGCCGACGGGACAGGCTATAAGCGCCAGCGCGCCGAGAACACGCGCGGGCAGTTGCGTCTTATGATGGGCGTTACCGGGTCGCCGAGGCGGCTGGTGCCGCTTGGAGTATGGGCGGACGAAAGCTGGGAGGAGATAGACAAACAGATGCTGGAAGCAAAGCCGGAAGGCATACTGCCACCGGTGCTGGCGATAGACGGCGAAAAGGGGCAGGAAGTCCTTGGCAACCTGGCGCAGGACATCCAGCGGTGCCAGTGGCATGTGCCGCACCAGTTGGGGTTTGCGCTGTGGGAGGACGGTCTGAAGAAAGGCCAGCGGCAGCCGCATATAGACAAGCTGGCAGGGATAATAAAGATCGATTTGCCTGACGGCGAATACCGGGATATTCCGCGGGAAATGCGGGAGCAGATCCAGGGGCAGTTACTGGAAAGCAAGGGATCCATGGAAGCGCTTGTGAACAGCTTTCAGCGGAAAGGGTATCATGCGGCGGCCAGCTATTTACGCAATGCCAGCGAGCACACCTTCACCGTCGTGGAGAAGTGGCTGGAGATGGGTTACATGGCGCCCAAAGCTATCAGCCTGCTGGAAAGAGTCATGCGCGAGATGGGACGGCGAATTAAGAAGATAGGCGCGTCGTGGAAGGATAAGGGCGTGCTCGCCGTGGCCAGGGTGCTGATGACGAGGATTTACGATCCGAGGCGCTGGCTAAAGTACTGGGCGAAACTGCTGGATTTGAAGGGGCGATGCGCCGTAAAAGAAGCCACCATCGCTTTCGCGGTTGTATGATGCCGTGTACGACTATGGGACACTATTAATAATTTGTAGGCGAAGATACTGGACGGTGCTTCGCAAGGCTAGTTCGGGGCAAAAATAGTAATGACAAGGGTACACAAGGTTAAGATGAATACTGCAGCGACAAGGATATGGGAACATATCCCTCAAACGGTACAGAACAATATCCTGGCGAACGTGTGGTGCTGCAATTGCCGCAGCTCAGTTCATATGGTTATTGAAACTGCCGAAGTTCTAAAGACAACTCTGATTCTTAAGGGCAAATGCAAAGCGTGCGACAATAATGTCTATCGGGTCGTTGAACCCGGAAACGAATAGGAATCCTGTACCATTTTGTTGAACTCAACAAAATGGTTATTCTGAGGTGAAGATTATGAATAAACAGTTGATTGCCGAACTGAATGCAAAATTTGAAGATGTCTCATACGAACAGGATGGGGTGGAATATTGGATGGCCAGAGATCTTCAGGTCCTGCTTGGCTATACCGAATGGCGCAATTTTACACAGGTTATTGAAAAGGCGAAAATGGCCTGTTTTAACTCCCATCAGCCGATTGGGGACCATTTTGTTGCGGTCAACAAAAAGGTCGATCTGGGTTCCAGCAGTCAGAGGGAGATTGACGATATAATGCTGACCCGGTATGCCTGCTATCTTATAGCTCAGAACGGGGACCCTAAGAAGGGGCCGATAGCTTTCGCACAAAGCTATTTTGCCATTCAAACCCGCAAGCAGGAATTGCTTGAGGCGCAAATCGCCCTGACAGAAAGGCTTATCGCTCGTAAAAAGCTTACGGAAACCGAAATGGAGCTTTCCGGGACAATCTATCAGCATGGCGTGGACGACCAGGGCTTTGGCCGGATTCGCAGTAAAGGCGACCAGGCTCTGTTCGGCGGCAACACAACCCTTGAAATGAAAAAGAGGCTGGGCATTCCACAAAGCAGACCGCTTGCTGATTTCCTGCCGACAATCACTATCAAAGCCAAAGACTTCGCGGCGGAAATAACAAATTTCAATACAAAGGATAAAAACCTTTCCGGCGAGGACCAGATTACCCGAGAGCACGTCAAAAATAATCAGGATGTCAGAAATCTGCTCAAAAAAAGCGGGATTGTTCCGGAAGCCTTGCCGCCGGCAGAGGATATCAAAAAGCTTGAGCGCCGCTTAAAATCCACAGAAAAGCAGGTATTGAAAGATACAAAGAAATTAGAGAAAAAGAACCGTACAAATGACGAGGGCGTTTGATGTAACTGCGGTTCTTGCTTCCAATGAGCCCAAAACATTCAACTTCTACCCTAACCTCCGATGGCCGGCTTGTGCCCTGGCTTGCGGCTGAAGGGCCACTTGCGTACACCCCGGAGAGTCCGCCTGCCCGGGATTATTACTTTCAATACGGCTGGGTATTGCCGAAAGTTATAGCCTCAGAGCGAAAACGGCACTATTATTTCGGCGCTTGT
>CAZYFL010000320.1:0-2951 GCA_964646805.1 uncultured Elusimicrobiaceae bacterium
AGATATTGTCCGTAGCTGTTCTTGCTCAGCCCGTCGGCAAGGCGCAGCAGGCGCGCCTTATTTATAAAGCCCAGGCCGTAGGCGATTTCTTCTATGCAGGCTATCTTCAGCCCCTGGCGGCGCTCCACCGTGGCAATAAATTCCCCGGCCTCCAGCAGGCTTTCAAAGGTGCCGGTGTCCAACCAGGCGTAACCACGGCCCAGGATCTCCACTTTAAGCGCCCCGCGTTTTAAGTAGGCCCTGTTCACGTCGGTAATCTCAAGCTCGCCGCGGGCGCTGGGCTTCATGACCCCGGCGACTTTTACCACGTTGTTGGGGTAAAAATAGAGCCCTGTAACCGCGTAGTTGGACCTGGGCTTTTTGGGTTTTTCTTCTATGGAAAGCGCCTTGCCTGCTTTGTCAAACGCTACCACGCCGTAGCGCTCCGGATCGTTAACATAGTAACCGAATACTGTGGCGCATTTTTGCCTGGCGGCTTTTACCGCCCGGCGGAAAGCGGGCGGCAGGCCGTTGCCGTAAAAAATATTATCGCCCAGCACCAGGCAGACGTCGTCATTGCCTATAAATTCCTCTCCGAGCAGAAATGCCTGGGCCAGCCCTTCCGGCCGGGGCTGCTCTCTGTATTCAAGCTTAAGCCCCCACGCAGAGCCGTCGCCGAAAATATCCTTAAACTGCGGCAGGTCTTTGGGTGTTGAAATTATCAGTATCTCCCTGATGCCGGCCAGCATCAGCGCCGACAGCGGGTAGTAGATCATGGGCTTGTCATAAACCGGCAACAACTGCTTACAAATTACGCTGGTAATAGGGTACAGCCTGGTCCCCGACCCGCCCGCAAGTATAATTCCTTTCATATCATCTCCCAACCCCAAAGGAAAGACACGGAGAATATAAGGGCTTTTTTCCGCACTTCAGCCTTCCTGAAAACTTCAACTGAAGTTTTCAGGCCTATGTAACGCCATATAATATCAATTTTAAAATCCCCGGATCTTCAACCGCTATAAACAAAAAACTACCAGAATAAGCAGCCGGTTTTTTTGTAGTTGAACTTCCTGCCTACTGACAATCCGGTGATGAGGCGCTGACCTCGCAGACGGCCTGGACGATTTCCTGCGTGGGGATAACGCTGGTCACGGGTTCCTTAGCAGAAATAACAACCGGCTCTTCAACCGGTGCGGCGGCTTCTTCTTTCTCCTCTTCCGCAGGTTTGGCAACCGCGGCATCTTCCCCTGCCTTGTCCTCAATAATGATCTGCTCGGCCTTTATCTCAGCCTTCTCTTCTTTAATCCTGCCGGGTTCGGAAGGCGCCTCTACATCAGCGGGCAGCGCCACAGGGGCGGCAGCGCCATCAGCCTGGCTCACCTTAAGGCGCTGGTTGGGCGCCAAATCCACCGTGCGGTTTCTGTTGTCGGAAATTTGTACAGAACCGGAGAACAGGTCCCATGTAGTTTGGCCGGTCTCGGACACTTCAACCCCAAACACTGTACCGCGCACGGCGCAGACTGCCGCCGGCGTGCGCACGGAGAACCCGCGGCCCGCAAATTTGCGTATCCAGGCCTGCATCCTGCCGCGTACAATTTCTACGGCGTTTTCCTGCGGGGACACCTTACTAATCACAAATGTGGTTTCCGCGCCCAGCCTTACTTTGGAACCGTACTTTATGTAAATTTCAGCCTTACTCCTGGGGCCGGTTTTAATCCGCTCGCCAACCTCAAGCAGGTGGGGCGCACTAACTACAACCCAGGCGGCGGTGCCTTTCTTAAGGCATTTTACTGTCCCTTTAGCGGTAAATAGCTTGGCGGTAAACGCCTCAACCTGTTCCTGCGCAAACCCGGCCCCCGCGCTCATCGTCATCAGACAAATCATCATCAAATATTTCATTCAATCCTCCTTATTCTCTAGCCACATCCTCATTGTACCAAATAAAAAAAGGACCCGGCAGAAATCTCTTTTTTTCTCCGCCGTCCGATTCCCAATCTGTCTTAACCTGAGAACTTAAGTTGAAGTTTTCAGATTAAGCCAGTCTGTCCCCTTTTTTATCCCTCTGTCCGGCTGACCTTGGCCAGCCGGAATAGGCTGGGATCAATTCCTTGATCTTCGTAAGTATCGCCGCAATATCGGCCTCCGCAGACAGGCGCTTCAACTCCTGCAGCTGCTCCTCATTAAGGGCATCATCGGCCTCGCCGGACACAGCCGCAAAAATATCGCTGTGGCCGGTGTCCTTGCGTATGTCGCCGGCGCGGAATAACTCTTCGTACATCTTCTCTCCGGGCTTAAGTCCGGTAAATTTTATCTCAATGTCCTTCTCCGGAACAAGCCCGTTAAGCACTATCATATTTCGGGCCAAATCCAGTATCTTCACCGGCTCGCCCATATTAAGCACAAAGATCTCGCCGCCCTCGCCCAGCGCGCAGGCGTTAAGCACCAGCGACACGGCTTCCTCCGTGGTCATAAAATAGCGTATAACATCGCGGTGCGTCACAGTCAAAGGCCCACCGGCCTGTATCTGCTCCTGGAATATCTTCACCACGCTGCCGGAGCTCCCCAGCACAACCCGAACCGCACCGACATAAACTTGGTAGAGCTATGCCCCGAAAGCGAGCGCAGCACCATCTCGCCCAGGCGCTTGGAAGCCCCCATCACGCTGGTGGGCCGCACGGCCTTGTCCGTAGAGATGAACAGGAAGCGCTCCACATTGTAGGCCGCGGCGGTCTTCGCCAGGATATAGGTGCCCAGGGTATTGTTCTTAACGGCCTCCTGCGGATTGTCCTCCATAAGCGCCACGTGCTTATGCGCGGCCGCGTGCAGCACCCAGGCCGGCTTATGCGTTTCAAAAAGATTCTTCAGCAGGCTTTCGTCCCGCACATCCCCGGGCACGGAAACTATATGCCCGGCAAAGCCCTTTTCGCGCAGTTCCTTGTCTATATAGAACAGCGCGGTATTGTGGTTTTCAA
>CAZYFL010000321.1:0-2927 GCA_964646805.1 uncultured Elusimicrobiaceae bacterium
AACGGATCAGGTCTTCATGACCCGTCGAGGGGAAATTCTTCAGGCGGTAGATGCCCTGGCCTACCCTGACCCAATTCTCACGTTTGACATGAAAATGCTGGTGAGGATAGCCATAACCAAGAGACTTAGCGTCCGCTGAAGTGAAATAGCCCCCTTGGGTTTCGGCTAGAACATAGAGGCGATCATGCCTGTTCTCCTTCTTTTTCATACAAAAAAGTTAAACTAAATTTAAGGTTTTTGCAATAAATATTCATACAGCACAAAAAAGTTACATTGAATGTAAGTATTTTGCGTTCTAGGTAGCGTACAGCAAGGTCTGCAGGGGGTAGGCAGCAAACAAGTCATCCTGATCATCTTTTTTTGCAGCGAGAAGATCGGGCGCCGCAGTAGGTATTCATGAAGATTCCAGGGCAAAGGCCACATGCCGAGGATGAGCGTGTCCGCTAGTCCGACGTAAAACCAGGCAACGGCTTAGCGCCCATCGCAAGAAGGTTCTCGTTCGCTTTAGCATCCAGCGTGTACAACGGCTTGCGCCATTTAAGGATCTCATGACAGAACTGCTCGGTTTTGCTCTGAGGTTCTGCATGGGCAACAAAGATCGCGTCGGCCAGCGCCGCCACGAAGCGATTCCTGAACAGAGCCGTTTCTTCTGTCACGCGGCGGTCCTTTCCGTCGAAGGGCGACAAGAGCAGTAGCCGTCCTGTCTCTATGGGCTGCTTGTAGTCTGCCGGTATTCGCATTCCGTGAAGGCTTCGGGCTGGACACACGATAATCGGTTGTGAGCCTCGCAGCAGGATCGTTAAGCACTCCTGCTCCATAGGCGAATGAAAACCGCCGATCACGGTGACACCAGACTGCCGCAAGCTTTGGGCCAGGTCGTAGGTCTGCAAGATAAGATTCCCCGGACACTTGACCGAGCAGAACAGAGCGAGCGGCTTATGTTTGAGAAGGTCGAGATTGCCTAACGTGGCGATGCGAGGCGGAGCATTTTTGCCAAGAACGCTGGAAAGAACGGACGGGAATCCGGGATCACCTTGTTGGGTCCAGGAGGTAGAAAGCAAGAGTCATGGTCCTCGGTGGCCTTGTCTAGTAAGACACCTGGACAGGCGAAAAGGTTAAATTCCGGACCCATCTCTAAGCCGGGATGGCCTCTTCTTCAGGTACCGGAAGCTTGGGGTCGGCTTTGACAGCCAACCATTTCAATGTGGCGAGGTTGCGGATGGTTGAGGCGACAATGTGCTGATCAAGAGGCGGGCGACGTTTCTGTTTCCAATGCATGACAGCTTCCAAAACTTCAGTCTCGGAGGGAGGCTCTCGCCTTGCCTGCTCCAGCTCTCGGGCCGCGAAAAGCACAGTGGCGATGACCTCTGCCTGATCGGTGTTGACCCGCATAAACAGATCAGCCGATTTTTCGAGAGTATTTGTCCATTGTTCGAAGAAGGACGCATACTTTTGCCGAACTCGATTATAATTCGGCCCTGCTTTAACCATGAACATTCTTCCGCGCCGTTCTTCCTGAAGGAGGCCGTTATTGATCAACTTGGCTTCAACGTTTTTCAAATCTTCCGAGAACGGGCCGAAACTGCCGCGTTGATAGCGCAAGCCGGTCGGCAATCCCTCGTTCGTCGCGACATACGCAATCTTTTGAAACAGCGTTCTCCCAATCGGCCAGTGGTAGGGTTGTTGCTCGATGCGGGCGATAATCTCAACCAGCGCCACCCAAGCCGGATTCAGCGTCGCCTGCCCGTTTCTGCCGGTTTGCCCCGCGTGCGCCTCAGCGCCATGCTCAAGGAACTCCACCGTCAGCTCTTTCGGGTTGGTCCCATAAGGCGCGTACAGTTCGACCGGGACGGCCATGTCTTTGACGAACCGGTAAATCAATGGGCCGACGACCCGCCATTCCAATTGCCCGTTGCCGCATCCAAGCGGAGGCATGGCGAGGGAGGTGACGCCCCATTCCCGGTAATGCTCCAGTAGGTGTTTCAGTCCACGCTCGATGTCACTGAGTCGGGAAATGGATTTCCAATGTTCCTTGGTCGGGAAATTGATGGTCTGGGGCGGGTACAGAGTTTTGTAAATATAGGGTGTGCCGAGCTTGACTTCGCCTTGCTCGCACCGCTTGACGTAATCTTCATACATGTCCGGGAACCGGCTCTTGAACTCGAGCGCAATCCCCTTTCCCATCACGCCCACGCAATTAACCGTGTTGATCAGCGTCTGGGCTTTTGACTGCAGTATGTCTCCAACCAGGATTTTCATGGCCGCTTCTTAGAAGAACATACCATTGTTGATGGCTACCGGCAATGGAATAGTGAGCGCCTGAAACGCACCTAACGCTCTCTCATTCGCCACATATGCGCCGGCCACAAATCTCGGCTCAAGCATGTCCGGCACAAGCACCTCCGCACACTTGAGCGACTTGCGTATCATTTCATCAATAGGATCTGCTGGGTTTAGCCAGAACTTGGCGAAAACCATCTCTCGGTCCAATGCCCGTATCCCGTCCGCCGCGGGATAGAACCGTACATAACCACTCGCCGCATTGCGGTCAGCAACGATCACACCCAACACGTCAAGTATCGCCGGGTCGATCCGCAAGACGCAGATGACGTCATTCTGGTTACGTCGCTTGCTGAGCATTGGGTTATGCGCATCGAAGTAAAAATTGGCGTAGTCGTGTAAGGGGCGTGCGCCGGGGATCTTTTTGTCCTGCCGCCTGTCTTGAATTTCTTTCATGGCAACAGATACATGAGTCAGCCGAGCAGCCCGGCGGTTCGACAAAATGCCATGCTCCAAAATCGATGGCACATTCCCGATGGGAGTGATGTAGTGCAGCTCCACGATGTCCGCTCGATTCACTCTTCTGTCCCTTCTGCATCCTGCCCCATGCGGTACTTGATGTCGTAGTTGATGATGAAGTCCAAAGT
>CAZYFL010000322.1:0-2921 GCA_964646805.1 uncultured Elusimicrobiaceae bacterium
GTGGTGTAGCTGTTGGAGGCCTATTCGCAGGCTATTCTGAATTCTGACTCCTGACTCCTGACTTCTGTCTACCGGAGTAGTTACCTCTCGTCAAGGATTTCTTATGGACAATGTTTACTATTTTGATAATAACGCCACCAGCCGCGTGGCCCCTGAAGCGGCCAAAGAGATGGAGCCGTTCTTCAACGAGCTCTACGGCAACCCCTCCAGCATGCATTTTTTCGGCGGAGGGAATCAGAAATACCTGGACCTGGCCCGCCAGCGCGTGGCAAGCCTGTTGGGCGCTGCTCCTGAGGAAATAATATTCACCAGTTGCGGCACCGAATCCGATTCCACAGCCCTGTGGGCCGCCGTGCGCGCCTGGCCGGAGAAGAAGCATATTATTACCACTAAAGTGGAACATCCCGCCGTGCTCAACGTATGCAGGTTTCTGGAGACGCAGGGCTACCGCGTCACCTATCTGCCGGTGGACGGCGCAGGCCGGATAAATCTGGAAGATTTGAAGGAGGCCATCACTCCGGAGACCGCGCTGGTTTCCATAATGTGGGCCAACAATGAAACCGGCGTGATCTTTCCCGTGGAAGAAGCCGCCCGCATTACGCACGCCAGGGGCGCCATGTTTCACACCGACGCAGTGCAGGCCGTGGGCAAGCTGCCGATTAACTTAAAGGACACAAAAATAGACCTGTTTTCCCTTTCTGGCCACAAGTTGCACGCGCCCAAGGGGATAGGAGCGCTTTATGTGCGCAAGGGTTCGCGCTTCGCGCCTTTCCTGCTCGGCGGCCACCAGGAGCACGGCCGCCGCGCCGGCACCGAGAACGTACCGTACATAGCGGGCCTCGGCAAGGCGGCTGAACTGGCCGCCGCCAACCTGGAAAAAGAGAACACCTATGTCAGGGGCCTGCGGGACCGCCTTGAGGCCGGCCTGCTTCGGATAAAAAATTCACGCGTTAACGGCGGCGGCGCTGACCGCCTGCCCAACACCACCAATATCAGTTTTGAATACGTAGAGGGCGAGTCCATACTGCTGATGATAAGCGAGAAGGGCATCTGCGCCTCCTCCGGTTCGGCCTGCACCTCCGGCTCGCTCGAGCCTTCGCATGTGCTTATGTCCATGTCCGTGCCGCAGACTTACGCCCATGGCTCGGTGCGCTTCTCCCTGAGCGTCTATAACACGCAGGAAGAGGTGGAGTATATAATAAAGGAATTCCCGCCCATAATAGAGCGCCTGCGCGCCATCTCCCCCTTCGCCGACGGCAAGCCGCTGTTCGGCATGGAATCCTGCGAGCCGCGCCGCCAGCCCTGACGGCATGCAGTTTGCCGCGCATGCGCCGCTGAGCTGAGCATTTTCTAATCCAAGTATGAGCATGAGATCTCTCGTCGGCGCTAAAAGAGGTCGAAAATCGCTAAATTGTGTCATACTGATGTCATACTACTTTTTGGTGTTTTTGTCGTGGTTAAAGATTTTTCCAATAGATATTTTTCATGCCGTGAGGCATAGGCACGTCTTCGGCGCAGTTTGTAATAACGCGGCCCGGTTTCCCGTTTTTTTCCAGCGCAAGCCAGTATGCCAGGTTTTTAAAGAACTGCGGCCTAACCACGGAAGACAACTTGATTTCATGCGGCATAAACCTGCCGCTTTCCCTGGTTATTAAATCTATTTCCACTCCGCTCTGGGAACGCCAGAAATAAAGTTCAGGCTGGATCCCTTCCGCTAATTTGCGTTTAAGTATTTCTGAAACGACGACATTCTCAAACAGCGCGCCGGCCATCGGGGAATTTAAAGCAACTTCGGCGTTGGGCATTCTTAAAAGGTAATTCAGCAGACCCGTATCATAAAAGTATAATTTAGGAGCTTTTATGATCCGTTTCCCGTAGTTGTTATAAAGCGGGGGCAACAGGTAAACAATATAAGTCGCTTCAAGCGCCGATATCCACCTTTTTACAGTGGGCACGCTTATTCCCATTTCGTTGGATATCCCGGAAAGATTAAGAATCTGCCCCGCGCGGGTGGCAAGCAGGCGGAGGAATTGTTCAAAATCTTTAAGGTCGTTTACGTCTATCACGGCGCGTAAATCTCTTTCCAGATATGTTTGGAGATAACTGGAAAACCAAATTGCCCGATCTACATTTTTATTTACAGAAAGTTCCGGATAACTGCTTGAGAATATAAAATTCTGAAGAGTCCCCGCATCTTTCCGCTCCTGAAGCTGGAATGTCGGAAGAGTAAGGATAGCCGCCCTGCCGGCAAGGGATTCTGAAACGTTCTTCATGACGGAAAATTGCTGCGAGCCGGTAATAAACCATTGCCCGGGGGTCCTTTCTTTGTCTATCAGGATTTTTAGATATGTTATAATAATGGGAAGATGCTGGATTTCGTCTAGGACAAACGGCTTTTTGCGTGTCTGGAGAAAAGCCAGCGGGTCTTCCGCTATCAGTGAGCGCACATCCGGGTTTTCCAGCGTGGCAATGCGGTCCGGGTCTCCGATAAGATGTTTCAACAGCGTGCTTTTCCCGGATTGCCGCGGCCCCGTAATGACTATGGCGGGGAAAGTGGTCCTAGCCCGTTTAATTGTTTCTTCAAGCAATCGTTTTGTGTACATACAGGCATTTTAACATTAAATATTAAATCGGTCAATTCAATTCCGCAACAGGATTCTAGATAATTCTAGCAGACAGTTTGCCGCATGACAGTTTGCCGCAGTGCGCCGCTGAGATGAATTGTGTTATACTTTAGACTTTGGAAAGGTGGAAGTCTTTATAAGAGAAAGTTATGTCCCAAAAAAGCGCTTCACTTGTTGTCTGTGGACTTTCTGCTCTGACCGAAAGACCTGAGCGTGTTCCGGCATCTGTTGAGGCCGTGGATACTTTGTTACCCTCAGACAGACAGACAGACAGACAGACAGACAGACAGACAGACA
>CAZYFL010000323.1:0-2911 GCA_964646805.1 uncultured Elusimicrobiaceae bacterium
CATCCTCATTCTGACTCCTGAATTCTGACTTCTGGCTACCTGAGTAGTTACGTTTATTTTGTAGTAATTTTTTAATTTCCTTTAAAAGACCTTCGGTTCTTTGTACAATTAAACCTGCGGTTTGATGTGGCCGCAGTTAACTGGTTTTTAAACATCAATGCTCCCCATAGGGATACGGCAAAATCAGGAGGTCGGCTAATGAAAAAAACAAAACTGATGGGTCTTTTGGCCGGCGTATTGCTCGCCTGCGAGGCTTATGCCGCTACGGCGCCGGAAGTTAAATTTGATCATGGCGTTGACATCCGATCATTCTTTGAATCCGCCGACGGCAAGGGCCAGCCGTCCCCTGCGCGCGCGAATCCTGATTTTGACAAGCCGGTCTGGATCAGCGTCTCCAACGAAGACCTTAAGGCATTGGGTGGGGAGTTTTCTTTTCCGAAGCGCGAGGTACTGATTCAAAACCCCTTGATTTCGGTCTTCCAGGTGAATACCTCTGAACTTGGCGTCCTCTCCGGAATCATGCACCGCAAGCTTCACAAGTGCGGCGGTTTTTTCACCCATCCAAGCCTTGAGTCGGCTAAAAATGATTTTTTACCCGCGCCCACGGCCGCAGCCCGCGCTTACACAATAGACCAGCGCGACCAGGTTCTGGCCATGCTCAAAATTGTAGATGAAAAAGACCTGACAAATACGATTACGCGCCTTTCCTTATATAAGAACCGCTACTACACTACACAGACGGGAGTCGCCGCGTCTAAGTGGCTGCAAACCTACTGGGGAGAACTTGCGGCAGGCAGAGATGATATCTCCGTCGCGGCCTACCGTCACGGAGGCTGGGCTCAGGAGTCGGTGATCCTGACCGTCAGGGGCTCTTCCGAACCGCAGAAAATTGTGGTAATGGGCGGCCACATGGACTCTATAGCGGGCGGCGGGGGCGATACCATAGCGCCCGGCGCCGACGACAACGCCTCAGGGATAGCGGCGCTTACCGAGGCTATCAGGGTAATTGTCGCCTCAGGCTATAAGCCCAAAAAGACGCTTAAATTTATGGGCTACTCGGCCGAGGAAGTGGGACTGCGCGGCTCGCAGGACATCGCCAGGGCCTTCAAGCTGGAGGGGGCGGAGATAGAGGGCGTCATCCAGCTTGATATGACGAACTTCAACGGCTCGGCCGAGGACATCTTCCTTATCACGGATTATACCAACGCGCCGCAGAATGCTTTCCTGGGCAGCCTCATAAGGTCCTACACGGACTACCGCCTGGGAGAGACCAAATGCGGCTATGCATGCTCGGACCACGCCTCGTGGACAAAAAACGGCTTCGCCGCTTCTTTCCCGTTTGAGGCCAGCTTCAAGGAGAGTAACCCCTACATCCATTCGGCCAGGGACACCCTCAGCCAAAGCGGGGGTCATTCCCGGCACGCGCTAAAATTCGCAAAGCTCGTAATTGCCTATCTTGTAGAGATGGCAAAATAAACCATAAATGGAGATGAAAAATGAAACGCACCATCATGCTGTCTGTAGTCGCCGCGCTTATCCTGAGCGGGGCTGTAATGTCCGGTTCAGCCGCCACGGTCTGCGATGGGTTCCTGCCCCCCAACGACCTCAGTATCCCGGTTGGATCGGTTGACGATAAGGGAATTGTCCAGGAACAGTTTAACGCCGTGCTTGATTCCGTAGAGAGGCTCTACGCCCCGATCGTGACCGCGCGGGGAGGGGTACTGGAGATCCGCCGGCTCTGGACCGATGGAACCGTGAACGCCTCGGCCACGCGCCAGGGTAAGCTCTATATCATCAATATGTACGGCGGCCTGGCCCGGCATGAGACCATCACCATGGACGGTTTCGCGCTGGTCGCCTGCCACGAGATGGGCCATCACCTGGGCGGAGCGCCCAAACTCACGGGATGGTCCGGTGCCTGGGCCTCAAACGAGGGCCAGTCGGACTATTATGCCAACCTCAAATGCCTCAGGAGAGTATTTTCCGACGCGGCGAGTTCTCTGTTCACCCGCGCACAGGGCGGGGACGCGGTGGCGGAGAAGGCCTGTGAACGGATATTCCCGGAGCCGAAAGACCGGGTTCTATGCCTAAGGAATGCCATGGCCGGCAAATCCGTATCCGCCCTGTTCAAGGCGCTGCGAAAGGAGGACGTTGAACCTCTCTTTGACACCCCCGACACCGCAGTGGTGAACTCTATGTTCAACCAGCATCCCGCAACGCAATGCCGCATGGACACATACTTTCAGGGGTCGCTTTGCACCCAGCCAGTTTCCTCCGAATTGAGCGACACCAACCCCGTCCCGGGCGCCTGCACCCGCTCAGGCGGCTTCTCTGCGGGCATGCGGCCGCTTTGCTGGTACAAGCCGTCCTCCGCCAGCGAGTTGCTCCCGCCTGTCTCTGATTTCGCGGTTGTCGGCGCGGAGAGAGGCTTATCCACCACCGGCTCGGCCTTCTCGGCGCTTCAGAATGAAGCACCGGCGAATTGACGAAGGAAGTCATGGAGCTGTATGCCCGCAATCTCCCGGGCGAACCCGCCCGCAGGCCCTGTTGGGCCTGCGGGGCGGCCATCTCACCCGGGGATAATTACTGCAAAAATTGCGGCAAGGGGCAGGATAGTTACGTGCCCTGGCGGTACAAGCATTGGGGCGTGATAGTCAGCGCTCTTTTCGGGCTCGGTCCGTTCAGTCTTTTTTTTCTCTGGCGGTCCCCGGTAATCTCGCGCATCGCAAAAATAATTTATACCGGTTTCATCCTGCTTTTAACCTGGTTTGCGATATATTTCTTTTACAGGATATGGACTTTCTACCAGGCCATGCTGGGTGGGATGTAGTTCTCTGCATGCGCAACTATACAGAAAAGGGGTAACTACTCAGGTAGACAGAATTCAGGAGCCAGAATTCAGAATGGTGGA
>CAZYFL010000324.1:0-2910 GCA_964646805.1 uncultured Elusimicrobiaceae bacterium
AGGTCTCGTCGGAATCTGGACACCGGCTTTCGCCGGTGAGACGAACCAACTGCAATTTTCAGGTTAGTCATATAAGTACCCTCCGCGCCAATCTGCGAAAACAACGGAACTACGAAGTTAACCGCCGGACGATTTCAACCTTTGTATGCCCAGTTTCGCTTTTACATGGTCCGAATTCAGCCGCAGACATTCACTCCAACTGTTAGCGGCGGCGCCGTAATCCCCTACAGAAAATTCGCGTACGCCCTGTTCATACAGCTCATCGGCCGTCTGAAGAGCATTGCCTTCCGTTTCCTGCCTGCCGGCAGGCAAGGCGACATCTACACTGGTATCGGCCGCAGGGGCGTTCTCCGCGCCCGGCTGAGCAGCCGCGTATACGGGTTTACTTGCGGGCACAGCCGGAAAAACAGACCCGCGACGGTCCGGCGCTGAACTGCGGTTTTTATAAACCGCCTTTCTGGCCGGCTGAAGGGCATTGTTCTTTGTTATCTGCCCGCCGGCAGACAAGGCGGCATCTGCGCCGGTATCGCCCCGGCACACCTCATCCGGGCAGGGACTATGCGGCCGCGCCGCAAGCGTAGCGACTGCGCGTTCTGCGGCCAGCCCGGAGTAAAAAGCCGCTTCCTCATTGGCGCCGCACGCCTTCAGGATTTTCCTGAAAAGCGCATCCGCTTCCGCGAATTTTCCCGTTGAATACAGCTCAAGAGCGCGCGTTTCATGATCAAAAAGCGCGGAGACGCCGCCGCGCAGATACTTTATCCGCGACGATTTAGCCAGAACATTTTCAGTCCGGCCGCTATCTCCGTACCTGTACTGAGAGTCGTTTAGGGCCTCCCCCAGGAAAAATACCCCGGCCATGTCCGCCTCGTCAATACCAGCTTTTTCACCGACCATCTCCGGATATCTGGCCTTTATGGTATCATAAAAAGTCCGTTTAAGAATTTCAATCTTTTCGGAAAACCTGTCCTTCAGTTCCGCGTAAACCGGCGTTTTGCGCACAAACTCCTCATACGCTGAAACGGCCTCCCGCAGGGAATCGGCGTCGCCGGCAAGGCTTTTCGCGCGCGAAAACAGCCTGTCCCAATCCCGTATCTTCGCCTGTTTTGCCTCTTCCAGCGAAACAAGCCGTTTTTTCATCGCTTCAACGCCGCGGAGCAGATGTTCTCTTTGAAGCTGAATATTCTTATTTTCCGCTTCCAGAACCCTGCGCCCGGATTCCTTCAGGTAATTCCTGGCCGGGCCGTTTTCCGGCTCCTCCACCACCACATCCATAAAACCGAGCATCGCGTCCTTATAATCGCCTTTCTTAAACGATTGCAGGCTTTCCTGAAACCTGGCATCGGAAATATAAGAGGCGTGTGCGGAAAGGATGAAAAATGAGGGATGGAAGATGAGGGCGGAAAGGATGAAGGCTGAAGGCTGAAAGATGAAAAACGGAAAAGAGGAAAATAATTTTTTCCCCTGCATCCCTTTGCTTTTTTCCCTTTCAATTCCCATATAGTTTCCTACTCTCCTCAATCCCTCATCCTACCGCTTGCGGTACTTCTCCGTCCCCATCATTTCTCTGGCCTGTTCCATCAGCCGCAACGCCTCTTCAAGATTCGGCTCAAGCATTACGGCATCATTAAGCTCAAGCGCCGCCTCGTAATACCTGTTCTCTTTCATGAACCCTTTTGCCCTGCTCAGTTTCCATCTGGCTTTCTCCTGCTGGGGCGTAAGGCGCGACGTAACTTCCACGGGCTTCCCGAATTTGTAAGAAACCCCCACTCTGTGGGCGTAACCGAAGTCTCCGTACTTTGAAAGGGCGTAGTCAACCTGGACGACCTTAAGACTGAACCCCACTCCGAACCTCAGGCCGTTGCCGAGATCTCCAGCCCCCGCATAGCCTATCCTCCCGGAAAGCAGACCCTTGACGATATATTCCATTCCAGCCGAATAAACGCCTTTGCCGTCATTCGGTTTTTTGAAATCTACCGCGAACGTCAGCGGATCGCCCCAGGCCGGGATTATCCACGCGGCGCCGGCCCGGAGGACGGACGGAGCATTGTCCCTGACGGAATCAAACTTAAATCCGCTTCCCAGAGACTGGGCGGAAACTCCCAACCC
Source organism: uncultured Elusimicrobiaceae bacterium (assembly GCA_964646805.1). Classification (GTDB taxonomy): domain Bacteria; phylum Elusimicrobiota; class Elusimicrobia; order Elusimicrobiales; family UBA9959; genus UBA9959. The sequence goes on from CAZYFL010000324.1 coordinate 2,107, forward strand.
GAGTACGCCGCCGGAGAATCTGGAAATGGAAAGCAGGCCGGCGTCATAGAGCAATGTGTCGGCCGAAGACGTATCCAGGGTCTCCCTCGCATATTTCATCCCGCCGCCCATAAATATTCCGAACCGCATGTCATCCCAGGGGCCGTAGATCCTCCTGGCATAGTTCAGCGAAAACGCCATGTCCCCCGCGTCCACGGCGCCGGCGTAACCTCCGGAATTATCGTAGCCGGAGAAAGATCCCATCCGGAGTAGCGAAAGGGAGGCCGCCAGTACGCTCTTATCCGGAAGCGGCCGGGCATAGGCGAGCTGTTGCAACGATATACCCTCAAGCCAAGAGTTATATGTAAATGCCAGTTCCCTGTAGCGAGTTCTGCCCAACGCCGCCGGATTAAGGGCCAAAGCGCCCAGGAGATCGCCGTAAAGCCCCGTACCGCTTTCGCCCATAGCCGAAGCCCTGGGGCTTTGTATCATCCGCAGGAAATAGCCGCCGGATTTACCGGTCTCGGCATGTAAACTGGATATTGGAAATGGAAAATGGCAAAGAAAAAGGAAAATGGAAACGCGAAAAGCGTGTTTAATCGCAGAATTCATGTCTTCCATATTCAATATTCCAATACTCCGTTTTCAATTCCCAATATTTCCGTAACTACTCAGGTAGACCGAATTCAGGAGTCAGAATTCAGAATAGCCTGCCAATAAGCCTCCAACAGCTAGACCGCAAGCACAAACTGTTGGGACCTTTGCCACATCACCAGGTCATCAAATCTTGTCGCTGGCATCTTCATTCTGACTCCTGAATTCTGA
>CAZYFL010000325.1:0-2892 GCA_964646805.1 uncultured Elusimicrobiaceae bacterium
CATACCCTGATTTTACTCTTTGCCCCCTGCCGGGGCCCAATAATGGCCGATAACCTTGTAAAGCGTTAATTTATCCGCAAACAACGATCCCCTCCTTTCCTTAAACGGAAAAGAGGGGATCGCGCGGCGGAGAAAGCCTGCCTTGCCGATTTAGAACTTCAACTGCGCGCTCACGGCGCCGGTCATATTACCGCCGTCTGAGCCAACCTTAGCCTGCTCCAGAGAAGCCGAGGCGTCAACGGTAAGAACCAGCATCTTAAGCCCCGCGCCCACGAAATACGACATGGTCTTCTGATCCCGGTTCTGTACAAGGTTCTTGAAGTCGGATCTCACGCCGCCGCGCGCAAACAGGAATCCGGGTATTACGGCAAGCTCTGCGCCAAGCCGTCCCTGCGCCTTCTTGGTGTCTTCCAGGCTCACGGTAATATAATCCAAATCCACCATCAATATTTTACCAAGCACCAGCGCCGCGCCGGCTGAATAGGTCGGAGCGAATTTGGTCAGGGTTTTCCTGGTCAGGGCGGGGTCATAGACGAAGAAATTATTGCTGCCCATGTCAAAGTTGTCCTTCCAATGCATCTTCTGCGTCACGTCAACCTTGCCCATTGCGTTCTTGGCGGCAACTCCAAGGCGAAGCGGCCCCATGTTCATCAGCGCGCCGAAGTCCATGGTATAACCTTTAAGCCCTACGGTGTTGGTGGCCTGGAACTGGTTATTTGCGTTGTAGCCGGTAGGATACCACCAATAGTATCTCTGGGGGGTAGTGACTCTTCCGCTGAATTCGCGTTTAATCTCCCCGTCAATGGCATTATAATTGGCGCCAAGCGACAACCGCCCAATTTTGAGGGCTGTGGTCAGGACATAAGTGTTTAGCTCACTCGTGTCTAGTTTATCGCTCAATGTGTCATAGGACATGCGCCAGCCGTCCGGGGCGAAGACATTCCTTTGCGTTTTGGTAAACTTCTGGTATATATTTTTAGATTCCGGGATCTTGCGGCTGACCCCGAGTGCGAGGGGGCCCACCTTCAGGGCCGCTCCGCCATAGCTGGGGATTATTGTCCATTTCGTGGTTTTTTCTCCCTGAGCGCCAATCTTTGACGTGCGGCTGGCAATACCCAGCGCGGCAAAGTTGATATGGTCTATCTGGGCCAGACCGGCGGGGTTATATTCCACCGCGCCCAAATCATTGGCGACGGCGGTGAACGCACCGCCCATACCCATGGCCTTTGCCGAGCCGCCGGAATTCAGGGGCAGATAGTCGTCAATATTTATGTCAACCTTGTAGGTCAGGGCTGCCCCGCCATGAACCGTCCCGGTATAGTAGTAATCCCAGGCGAAAACGGAATCCGCCGCCAGGAAAACACCGCATATCAAACCAGCCGCCAGCATTAATTTTTTCATCAATTTGCTCCTTTGGTTTTTAATATTCCACTGAGTCCGGTAACTGTTTTAATATTTGTTCCCCGGTCTTTAATATTGCCAAGCCAGAATAATATACCAAATAATGCCCTCCATCCTGAAACTTTGTATCCCCCCGGCAATCCCGCGGCTGTTTGCGAAATTGCCGGCAGGCAGACCTTGACACGGCCCCCGCGCAAGTATTGTAAAATAGAATTATCAGGAGGCTTGTATGAAATCGCTGACTTACATGTTTTTTCTGTTATTACCCGGCTCTTGCCAGGCCGATGTCTTTATGCTAAAAGACGGCGCCAGACTTGAAGGCGATGTAATCGGCGAAATGGATGGCGCGCTGCTGGTGAAGACCAGGTACGGCTCGCTCACAATAACCAAAGCCGATATTCAGGAGCGGCAGGCCGCCCTGGCCCCGGCGGCTGTTTCCCCCGACATCATGGCAGAGATCCCCAGCGCCCAGCCGGAAGCGGTGGCGGCTTCCACAGAAGTTGTAACAGCCCTGCCGGAACCTGTTGTGGCCCCGGCCCCGAAACTAACTTTTCAGACAATACTTCCAAGCACAATGACGCGCCGGCTGATCTACATGGAAAGCGGCATAGCCGTAGCCACTGAAACTTTTGACGCCGGCGGCGCGCTGGTTATGTCCGAAGGCGCCATAGGCAACGGAACCTACACCGAATATTATCTCGACGGCGGCCTTAAAACGGTAAAAACCATGATGAGCGGCAAGACAAACGGTACGCTGAGGGCATTTTTCCCCGCCGGCGCGCTGCAGGTAGAAGCCTATTATCTGGCAGGCGGCAAAGAAGGCCCGTTTAAGTATTACACCGAGGACGGGAAGCTTCTGATGGAAGCCTCCTATACAAACGACCTGCTCAACGGCTGGAAGAAAGAATACGGCGCGGACGGGGCCATAATATCCGAATCTTACTATCTCGACGACCGCCTGGCCAGGCCGGCCAATCCGCAGGCAGCGCCGGAGTCGGCAAAAGAATCCCCAACAGAGTCCCTGGTCACCGTTAAGGTAACGAGCCTGGCGCGCGGCGAACTCTTTTCCTTCCGGCTCAACGGAAAATATATAGGCAAAGTCCGTCTGGACAAGGCCTTCAACCTGATAAGCCAGGAAGGCAAAGCGCCGGACGGAGAGGTGAAGGTTTATACGGAAGACGGGAGGCTCCAGAAAGAATTAGTCTTTGAAAAAAACGCCATTAAATTGCTGCGCGTCTATGAGTCCGGCGGCCCGCTAAAAGCCGAATATTCCTACATAGAAAGTAAAGCGGTAAAGCAATAAAAATTCCCCCAAATGTTAACCTGAAAACTTCAGTCCGAATACCAGAATCGTCGGGGGTGGACGGATATTTTTATTCCGTCTTTCCGGCGAAAGCCGGAATCCAGGTCTCGTCTGAATCTGGGCACCGGCTTTTGCCGGTGAGACGAGCCAACTGCAACTTTCAGGTTAAAAAGGCCGTCCCCTTACAA
>CAZYFL010000326.1:0-2877 GCA_964646805.1 uncultured Elusimicrobiaceae bacterium
TGCGGATATCAACTTGTGTCATAATAGGTGTCTGTCCCTGTTTACGTTTACCTGTTTACCTGCCTGTTTACCTTTGTTCTGTTTACCCTCCTGTTTACCCTACACAATCCCATGTTATTTAACCATATTTCTGAATCGTGGCGGCATCAATACCCAAAACCCTCCATATTTCCTAAAATGTATAGAGACAGCCGCATCGATTTTTCGATAACAGGCAGTGGATGGATAACAATATGGACAGAAAAAAAGTTCTTCTCATAATACGCGACGGGTGGGGGCTGGCCAAGCCCGATAAATTCAACGCCGTCTACAACGCCAAAACGCCCAATATGGACCATTACCTTAAAATATACCCCAGCGCCGTCCTTGAACCCGCCGGCGAAGCCGTGGGATTGCCGAAGGGCTGCCAGGGCTCCTCGGAAGTAGGCCACCTCAATATTGGAGCCGGCCGCGTAGTCATACAGGAACTAAAGCGCATAACGGACATGATAGAAAACGGCGCCTTCTTTAGAATGCCCGCCCTGAAAGCCGCCCTTGACAACGCCGCAACCAAAGGCTCCGCCCTCCACCTGCTGGGCCTGGTACAGGATGAAGGCGTGCACGCCCACCAGGACCACCTGTACGCCATCATGCGCCAGGCCAAAAAGATCGGCATAAAGAAAATCTACATACACTTCTTCGCCGACGGCCGCGACACGCCCCCGAGAAGCGCCCTCTCCTTTCTCAAAATGCTGGATGAGGTAATAAAAGAAGTAGGCATAGCCTCGGTCGGCTCCATCATGGGCCGCTACTACGCCATGGACCGCGGAGAAAAATGGAAACTTACCGACCAGGCCTATAATGCCATAACCCGGGCCGAAGGCGCGAAATCCCCCAGCGCCGAAGCCGCCTTAAACGATGCCTACGCCACACTCAAAAACCCCAACGGCTTGCCCATAGTAGACGAATACATCCCGCCCACTATCATTGGAGGGTATCCCGGCATGAAAGACGGCGATTCCGTCATCCACTTCAACTTCCGTCAGGACCGCGCCATACAACTCACCAGGGCCTTCGTAGAGGACAGCTACCCCGGCAGCCGCTGGAAGAAAATGGACGTGGTATACTGCGGCCTCACACGCTACTACGACGAATTCAGGTTCAGCGCGCTCCCCCCCATGGACGAAGGCGGCGGCATGGAGAACCTGCTCGGTCAGATAATTTCCGAACATGGCCTGAAACAGCTGCGTCTCTCCGAAACCCAGAAATTCAGGCACGTCACTTCCTTCTTCAACGGCAAGCGCACCGTGCCTTACAGGAACGAGGAACAGGTGGAAGTAAAAGGAACATGGGACCCCTCCAGCTTCGGCGAGCATCCCGAGATGAACGCCCCCGCGGTCTGCGAGCGCGCCGTCATGGAAATAGCCTCGGAGAAATACGACTTCATACTGGTCAACTTCGCCAACTGCGACATGGTGGGCCACACCGGCATATACGAAGCCGCCGTGAAGGCCGTGGAAGTGACCGATGAGAGCGTGAAGCTGCTGGTAGACGAGGCCCTTAAACACAACTACGCCGTGATGGTCAGTTCCGACCACGGCAACGCCGAAGAGATGTGGAATTACAAAATAAACATGCCCAAAACAGCCCACACCGCCAATCCGGTGGAATTTATCTATATAACCAGGGATGCCGCCGGCATAAAGCTGCGCCCGCACGGTATACTTTCCGACATCGCCCCCACAGCGCTGGCAGCGCTGGGCCTGAAACAGCCGGAAGATATGACGTCGGAATCGTTAATCAGGGCTCGCTAAAAAATTGTAACTACTCAGGTAGACAGAATTCAGGAGCCAGAATTCAGAATGGTGGAGCTTTTTTCATCGCCGACGTTCTCATTCCCGACTTCTGACTACTGTATTCTGACTACTGGCTACCTGAGCAGTTACAAAAAATAACTGATACGACATGTTCATCAAACTGAAAGTATACCCGGACTCGCGGCGGGACAGGCTTATTAAAAAGGCCCCCGATGCCTATGAAATCTGGACCAAGTCCCCGCCTGCGCGGGGCTTGGCCAACGCCTCGGCCATACGCCAGCTCTCGCTGGCGCTGGGCATAGAAGCCGGGAAAATAATGCTGATAAAAGGCGCCGGCTCGAGCGCCAAGATAGTAAAGGTCATCTCCCCTGAAATAAAGAAATAGTATAATCTTCTCATGGTAAACCGCAAAGACGCGCGATTGCTGGCATTGGCCGGCGTGATAATTTTTATCTCCACCATAACCGTCCTGCTAGCGCGCCAGTTCAACATAGGTCCCGAGCGCCCCTCGCCGGACTTCCGCACCTTCGGGCCCAAAACCGCCCCCGTGCAGATCTACGAATACACAGATTTCGCCTGCCCCGCCTGCCGCCACGCTGCCGTCAAAATAGACGAGATGATAAAAATCTACGGCCCCGGCCTGTGCGTCAGCTTTAAACATTACCCGCTGATGAACATCCACCCCTGGTCGTTTCACGCCGCCGCCTACGCCGACTGCGCCGGCGAGCAGGGGAAGTTCAGGGAATACGCGGAACTGCTGTTTGAAAACCAGGAAAAATGGGCCCAGGCCAGGGAAGAACCGAAAGAATTTGAAGCCTATGCCGTCCGGCTCAAGCTGGACTGGCCCAAAATAGCGGCCTGCGCCGATGCGCCGGAAACGCTCAAGCGCCTGAAGCTTGATATAGCGGAAGGCGACATGAAAGGCGTGACCGCCACCCCTACTTTCTTTATAAACGGCAAACGCGTCGTGGGCGGCGGCCAGTTGATGGACCAGGCCAGGAAATTTGACAACATGCTCAGGAAACGTAACTACTGAGGTAGACAGAATTCAGGAGCCAGAATTCAGAATGGTGGAGCCTTT
>CAZYFL010000327.1:0-2860 GCA_964646805.1 uncultured Elusimicrobiaceae bacterium
GGCGCAAACGCTGCCTGGGAACCCCGACTCCGCGCTACATGCGGCCACCAAGCAGTATGTGGACACCGCTGCGGCGGATGGAGTCGCCTGCCCCACGGGCATGGCTTATATTCCCGGCCCCTATCCCTACTGCATTGACAAATATGAAGCCTATCTGGCAGGCGGGACAGTAACCAACTGCGCCTGTACCAATGGTTCACAGGCCGAGGTAGACGCCTGCGCTAGCACAGCCATTGCCGGTTCCGCTACCTCCCAAACCCCTCTGGTCTCTATCAACTGGTGCGCGGCTAAGAAGGCCTGCCAGAACGCCGGGAAACACCTGCTTACCAATTCCGAATGGTTTAACGCGGCAAACTATAAAGGGAGCAAGTGGAACATTAATGGGGAAACGATACCGTGTAATACGGTAAGTGCCGCCGCAACGCTTACGGGAGCAAGCGCGGCCTGTGTTACCCAGGAGGGGGTCTACGACATGATTGGCAATGTCTTTGAGTGGGTAGACTTTGTGATGACCGCCGACCCCACAAATGGAGTAGGCAATGGCTATGTCACAGGCTATGATTTTGCCACAGGGATACCGACTTCTGTAGGCGCTTCAGCTAATGCTTATGGCAACGATGATTACTGGGCATATAACGGTGCCGCCAGCGCTGCCAGGGCGGTGATCCGGGGCGGCTACTGGGCCGACGGCGCGATCGCCGGGGTGTTCGCCTTCATCGCGAGCACCGCCCCGTCCACCGTGGCCCCGACCATCGGGTTCCGCTGCGGTAGGCGCAGATAATCTGAAATCTGGTGCGCCGAGAAAGCATATTAGGTCTTGCCAGTGAACTGCCGGTGTAGGTTTGACCGGCAGGAAGTCTGGCTTGGGTAAAGGTTAGCAACCGGCCCAACACTAAATCCCACGCGCGGGGCGGCAACAAACCGCGCGAAGCTGGGAGGCAGGAGATATCAGGCTACAACGCAAGTGAAGGTATTTATCGCCATGGGCCGTACAGGGAATTTGAGGTCAATGACCCCAAACGCCGCCAGGTTAAAGCGGCGCGGTTCAGGGACAGAGTCGTTCATCATGCTCTGTGCAATGTTATTGAGCCGATCTTTGAAGCCCGCTTCATCCCCGATAGTTTTGCCTGCCGCAAGGGCAAGGGAACCTTTGCCGCCCTGGAGCGGTGCGGCGCGCTTTTTAAGCGCGGCCGGATTCATGTGCCGGATATCAGACAGTCTGTTATGAGTTTTTGCGCCTATACCGCACATGCCGACGCGGCAAGGCTTGTAAACGGGCTGTTCCGGCTTGAGAAATTCTAAAAGCGGCGGGTTCGCGAAGGAGACTGTATGAATCCCGACTTCCGCAATGGGACACCCAAAATTCAAGAGGCTCTCGACGTGATGGCCTCCGGTTTTAAGGGATCTGCGGAAGTCAGGAGTAGGATGCCTGCCTGCCGGCAGGATAGGGCGGATGAGAAAGGGCAGGGAATTTTCCTGCCCTTTTTTTTGGCGGCAACAATTTTGAAATAATGCTTTGCTACAATTTAATAAAGATTTCCGGTTCAAGGTGAAAATATGCGGCTTACTGTGAAATGGCTGATGTGGTTCGTCGGCATAGGCGTCTATGTGATGTTCCTGGGCGGCATCTTTTATTATAACCTCTTTAAGTGGACCTTTGACGAAAAGCTCAAGCAGGACGTTATAGAGACTGTCAAGGTTTATGCGCCTACCATGCGCAACGGCCTGCTCAATAATTCCGTGGCCATCTCATTTGAGGAGTACGACATAATGATTTCGCTGGCCAAGGACGAGCGCATCACCTCCTTAATTTACCTCAGCCGCCAGGGCAGGGTGCGCTGGCACAAGGAAGCCCGTTTTATCGGCATGGGTTGGGACGAGTTGCAGAAGCAGGTTCCCCCGCCCACCGATGCCATCGCGCAGGCCTACCTCTCTAAGATGCCGAAGGTGCGCCAGGTGAAGGGCGAGCCGTTTTACGAGATAGCCATTCCGTTCTCCGTGCGCGGAGAGATTATCGGCATAGTAGATCTCATGGTTTCCAGGGCCGGCGCGGAGGTGCTTATCGGTTCCGCCATGCGCAAGTACGTGTTTGGCGCCGTCGGAGTGCTTTTCCTGCTGGGCCTGCCGCTCTTTTTCTTTTTTCACCATTATGTCATCTCTCCTATGGACGCGCTGCGCGACAGCGTGGAAAGCGTTTCCATTAAAAATTTTGACCTGCGGTTCCCTGTCCGCACCGATGAATTCGGGGACCTTTCCGGGGCCATTATGCGGCTGATGGGGAAAATGAAGGTGGAGATAGAAGGCATTTCAAACAGGGACCGCACCTACAAAGAGGCGGAGCAGCGCTGGTGGCGCTCTCTCCTGAACATCATAGTGCCGTCCACCAGCTACGTGATAGTGGTTGACGAGAATAACAACATCCTTTACGCTAATTTCGAACTTACCTCAGGGACGGATGTCAAAAGCATCCACCTCCTTGACGTGGTGGACAGCCAGCAGCAGACGCTGCTGCGTCTGGTGGGACAGGCCTTTGAGACGCCCGACCGGCCGGTTGAGGGCGAGACCGTCTTCAGAAACCGGAACTTCAATGTGAAAGTGCTTCACGTGGGCCAGACAGTGGAGACCAACCGCACGCTGATACTGTTCTATCCGAAAGCCGTAATCTCTTCTTCATCGTAATTATTCGGTTCCCTCCTGTAATCTACCATTGGAATTATGTATCATATTGTAACTACTCAGGTAGATAGAATTTAGAATTCAGGAGTCAGAATGAAGATACCAGCGACAAGATTTGATGACCTGGTAGTGTGGCAAAGGTCCCAACAGTTTGTGCTTGCGGTTTAGCTGTTGGAGGCTTATT
>CAZYFL010000328.1:0-2855 GCA_964646805.1 uncultured Elusimicrobiaceae bacterium
AGGCCGAAAGTGTGCCGCTGATGCCGGCCAACTGGTAATCCAGTGAAAGCGCGAAATTGGCGTCGGCATAGCCCATAGGGATTTGGTCTTTCGCTATGGAGCTTGAAAAGCCGTCCTCCAGCCAGGTGGCCTGCACACGGTAAATCCCGTCGGGCAGGGAGTTCAGCGTGAAAGAGCCCAACCCGTCGTCCAGCGTATAAGCGGAGGCGGTAACAAGCCCGCTGTTTGAGATAGCGTCCACCATCACCCCCGTTATTCCCTCTCCGCCCGGCGTCTTTACAGAACCGGCGATCATGTCGTTAAGCCGGTCGCCGGAGCTGGTGGAGGCAAGCGCCGAAGGGCCCGACCAGAAATCCGCGTCGTCTTTTACCCACATCCTGAAGTAATAGGTAGCCTCCGGCGTAAGCCCTGCCACAGTATAGGCCAACGCGCTTCCCGGCCGCACCATGGCGGTGGAGATAATGACCTGAGCCGCCTGTGTGCTGAAAACCGCCCCTGCAAAAGTGGAATACTGCACGGCGAACTGTCCGTAGGTCAGGGCCAGCGCCCCCCCGTCATCGCCGGGGAAGGTCCAGGCTAAATCCACCCGGCCGGGAGACGAACCCGTGGAAGGCGCGAAGGCTGTAACGGCATCAGGGGGAACGGTATCAACCCAGGTGAATGTTGAGCCTGCCGCGCCGAAGACGGAGGTATTGGGAGGAAGCGCGGCGTCTTTTGAAAGCGCCGTGATAAAATACTGCTGGTTATGCGCCAGGCCGCCACGAAGTCCCGCGCCCGGGACAAAAGCCCAGGCCCCGCCCGCTGCGGCCGCGCTGGAAATCGGGCTGCCGCCCCAGGAATCGGAAGAGAAATTCCACCATTTTCCGTCGGCCACGCGCTTGACATAAATCTCAACTTCGCCCAGGCCCGCCCCCCCGGTATCAGCGGCGGCTCCCTCTACGGCGTTTAAGGCGTAAACGGTAGAGCCAGCCAACGGCGTGGAAAGAGATACCGACGGGGAAACCTGGTCCAGCCGGAATGAGGCGTTGGGATAGGGCAGGGGAGTGACAAAAGAGTTTATATCGCGCGACCTGGCCCTTAATTTATACTGCACGCCCGTAGCAAATGGCGCTGTGGAGGCGTTGTATGACCAGGAGGACAGCCCAGCCGCGCCCAGCCAGACTTCCGATGCCGAAGCAAAGGCGGAACCGTCGTAATAGAGATTGCCGGTAAGTTCCTGTATGGACACCTGGTTTCCCGTAACCGGGCTGATTTCGTTCATTGCGGAGGCGGAGCCGGTGAAGTCCGTAACCGTGGAGACGTAGGCGCCTGCGGGAGAAGTGATGGTGACCGCCGGTCCCACCGTGTTTTTCAGCAGCTTGAAGGCATCGGTAAGCGTACGGGTGTTGCCGGCCGCGTCCGCGGCGCGCACGCTTATGTAATTGGTTGCTCCGTCGCGCAGCGCGGCGAAGTTTACCCCCCAGAGAGCGGTATGGGAGGGCCCCGGCGCGAAGCCATCCACAGCGGTCCAGCCCAGCACGTTGGAGTCTGCCACTCCGGGGTTGCTGCTTGCGCTGTAGAGAACCTGCCCAAGTCCCGAGAGAGCGTCGTTAAAGTCAACGTCAAAAACAGCGCCGGGATCCGCAGCCAGCCAGCCCGGCGGAGATGCCGCCGTATTGATTATATTCGGCGGCGTGGTGTCGCGGCGCACATAGAAGGCATCGGCGTAGACGGTGAAATTGGCTGAGTTGTCGTACACCCGCACCGAGACATAGCTGGTGACGTTCTCCTGTATAGCCTCAAAAACCTGGGCAGGCAGCGCCCAATCGGTGTTATAAGCATCCGAATTAATGCCGGTAACGGCAAGGGTCCAAGTGGACACTATTGTGCCGGTGAAACCCGGGCCGGTGGAAACCGCCACCTGAAATTTATCCAGCAGGGAACCCAAATCCGAGAAATGAACCATGTAAGAGCCGCCGGCCGCGCCGCGCCAGGTGGTATCCCCGCCCTGCAGATCTATCACCGACGGCGGGGTATTATCGGCCCCGATAAGCGTTGACTTTGAGCCCAGGGAAAACCAGGCGCTGGAGCGGCCCTGCAGATCCCTCGCTTTTACCCTGAAATAGTAGAGCCGTTCGGACTCCAGTCCGTTCACCGTATAGGCCGGGCCCGTGAACCATCCCTTTGGCCCGAAATCTAACCCCTGGAAATCAGCGGAGGTGCCGACCTGTACGTAGTATTCCGTATTGTTGGGATTGCCGTTGGCCAGCCACTGTGTCGGAACTGAAGTGGCGTCAGGAACTCCGAGACCGGGAGGGTTGTCCGCCGGCACAGCGGCATAGGTAAGCGTAGAGCCGAAAACCACAAAATCGGAATAGGCGCCCCCCCAGCTTACGGAAGCGGCCTTGAAATAATGTGTGGTATTGGGCTGCAACCCTGAGGCCTCGTAATAATTTCCGGCGGTGAGAGAGGAATAGTTGACGGTGGAAAAACCGGGGGAGGTTGAAACCACCAGTTCATAGCGGGTACCGAACGGATTGCCGTTATCGTCCCAGAGAAGAGAGAGGCCGGTAGCGGAGACCAGCGCATAGACCTCGCTGGCGGGCGGATAGGCGCGCGTTACAGTAGCGACGTAGGCGCTGAAAGCGCTGTTCTGCCCCCCGAAACCTAGGGTCCTGACGCGCAGGAAGTATGTGGAGTTGGGGTTGAGGTTTTCATACAGCGCGGTCATCGCGGCGCCGCTGGAAAGAATGTTAACGGCGAAAGAGTCGTCTATTGAAACCTCCGCCGTGTAGAGGGCGCCCGGGGCGTTATTGCCCGCGGACCACTGGGCGGTGAAGCTGCTGACGTTCACTACCGCCAGGGTCACGGCCTGC
>CAZYFL010000329.1:0-2854 GCA_964646805.1 uncultured Elusimicrobiaceae bacterium
CCGGGCGCGGGTCGTGTAGTCGACCGCCTCGGCGCCGTACATCTCCCGGGCCACGGTCAGGATCTTGAGTTCCAACGGCTGGTTCCACTCGTAGAGGGGGCGGAAGTGGGCCGGGGAGCTGGTGGCCAGGGCCGCCCTGAAGTATCCCGCTGTGAACTGCGACATAAGCGCTTATTTAGACACCCTACGCTACGAGTTCACGGACAGCCGTAAGGACGCCTTAAAATATTATTTCTCTGCCGCCTCGGAACTGGGGCTGCTGAAAGAAGTCAAATCTCTGGAATTTATATGACCGGGAAGTTGAGAAAAAAAATATTCGCGGGAAGGCGCATTACGCCCGGAGAGGCCGTGCGCCTTTTCTCCTGGGATATTATCGATCTCGGCGAAGCCGCGGACATGCGGCGCAGGCTTATACACCCGGCGAACACGGTGGGCTTCATCCTGAACCGCATCATAAATTTCACCAATATCTGCGAAGCAGCCTGCGACTTCTGCGCTTTTCACGCCGGCGCCGGCGCACTGAAGCCATACGAGCTTTCCCTGCCGGAAATACTTTCTAAAATTGAAGAGCACTCGGAGCGGGGCGGGACCCAGGTAATGCTGCAGGGCGGGCTTCATCCGGAGCGCACTCTCGGCGCTTATACCGGCATGATCAGGGAAATCAAGAAGCGCTTTCCCGGAATCTATCTGCACTCCTTCTCGCCTTGCGAACTGGCGCACATCGCGGCAAAAAGTTCCATTCCGCTGGACAGGGTTATTGAAGGGCTGAAGGATGCCGGGCTCGATTCGGTACCGGGGGCCGCGGACCTGCTGGTTGACAGGATACGCGCGAAAGTCAGCCCGAAGAAACCAGGAAAAGATATGTGGGTGGAAGTAATGCGCTCGCTGCACCGCCACGGCATGCGTTCTTCCGCCACCATGACCTACGGCATGGGGGAAACTGAGGAGGAAAGGATAGGGCACTTGCGCATTGTGCGCGAAGTGCAGGATGAGACCGGCATATTCAGGGCTTTCATTCCATGGTCTTTTTCGCCAAAGCGCACCAGGCTGGAAGGGATAGCGCCCGCTACGGGCATAGATTACCTTAAGATCGTCGCCGTCTCCCGTATTTTCCTGGACAATATCCGCTACATACAGACTGGCTGGCTGACGGAGGGGCTTAAGCTGGCGCAGGTCGCTCTCGCAATGGGCGCCAACGACATGGGGGGGCTCCTGATGGAGGAAAATGTGGTGCGCTCTACCGGCGCGGGGACCAGAGCCGGGCCGGGAGAATTCATAGACCTTATAAGGAATGCCGGCAAAATACCGGCGCTGAGGGATTCCGAATATAAAATCCTTAACCAGGGGAAACTGCCCCGATGATCGCGCTTTCCCTGGCTTTTTCACCCTGCCCCAACGACACTTTTATTTTCCACGCCCTGCTGCATAAGCGCATTGACACCGGCGATTATTGTTTTTCTACCAGCATCTGCGACATTGAAGCGCTGAATACAGCCGCTTTTGCGCGGCGCTTCCAGGTCACCAAGCTTTCCTCCGGCGCCTACCTGCGCCTGAGGGAACATTATGAATTGCTGGATTCCGGCGCGGCGATGGGGTTCGGCTGCGGCCCGCTTGTGGTGGCTGCAAGAGGTCACTCTTTCTCGTCCGCATCCAGGATAGCGGTTCCGGGAGCGAACACCACGGCCCTGCTGCTTATGAAAAGCTGGAACCCCGGGCTGAAAAACCTGGCTGAGGAACGCTTTGACCGGATACTCCCGGGCGTGAAAGAAGGCAAATATGATGCCGGGTTGATTATCCACGAAGGCAGATTTATTTACCAGGACTACGGCTGCGTCAAGGTCGTAGACCTTGGGACCTGGTGGGAGAAGGAAACCGGTTGCCCGCTGCCTCTCGGCTGCATCGCGCTCAGGAAGGACCCTGCTACTATGGCCCACAGGGAAAACATGGAGCGTATGATCAGGGAATCAGCGCTGTACGCGCGCGCCCGCCCCGGCGAGTCCCGCGATTTTATACGCGCCCACGCCCCGGGCGCGGACGACAAAATAACCGACGCTCATATAAACCTTTACGTAAACGATTATTCCGTCTCCATGGGGGAAACAGGGAAAAACGCTTTCAGGGTGCTGGAGGACAGATGCAAAGAAAGCCTGTAATCTGCCTTGTAATGGCCACGCTGTCGGAAGCAAAACCTTTCATAAAAGGGCTTTCCCTTATCAGGACTTCCGTAAAACCTTTCCCTATATACCGGGCCGGGAATATTATCGCGGTCATTTCTGGAATCGGGAAAGCCAACTCGGCCATGGCAACCGCCTACGCCTGTATGGAATCAGACCCGGGGCTCTTTGTCAACCTGGGGGCCGCCGGCGCCACGGATGCCTCTCTTCCGCTCGGGGCAAACCTTCACATCAACCGCGCCGTAGAATACGACAGGCCTGAGGAGGGGTCAAAAGCGCCCCACGAACATACGCCCGACGTTTTGGTGGGCTTTCCCCTGGCCGCTGTCGCAACCCTGGACCGGCCTACCCTGAAGGTATCCGAAAGGCGCAAGCTGGCGAAAGTAACGCAGCTTGCAGATATGGAAAGCGCGGCCTTTATACAGGCATGCAGGACTTTCGGGAAGAAGTGCTATGTTTTTAAGTTCGTCACGGACACCCCCGCGCACGCCGGCGGAAGCGACATAGTGCTCAATATAGAAAAATACCGGGACAGATTTCTTGATTTCTTCCTGCGGTCAGCGCTGCCCCGCCTTTGACCTGAAAACTTTAATCGGAGTTTTCAGGCCAAGGTAGCCATGACTACTTGTGACTACTCAGGTAGACAGAATTCAGGAGTCAGAATTCAGAATAGCCTGCCA
>CAZYFL010000330.1:0-2848 GCA_964646805.1 uncultured Elusimicrobiaceae bacterium
CCATCCTCATTCTGACTCCTGAATTCTGACTTCTGGCTACCTGAGTAGTTACCATAATTTAACCACAAGCCTTTCCCCGGCCCAGGCCGCGAGCTTTTCCCGCGAGATCTTGGCGTTGTGGCGTATGTCCACCGGGAAGCCGGGATGGTAAAGGATGGTCTTGATGCTCTTTGTGTATTCGCGAGCCGCGCCCAGCGCCAGCAGTTCGCCCGCCAGCGACCCGCATTCTGCGGCCCCCTTTTCAAGCTCTACGCAAAGCGTCGGCGTCTGCCCGCCGGCCGGACCTGTGCCCACCAGCGCGGTGCGCCGCACCTTCGGGTGAGCGTTAAAAACGGCTTCACAGGGTATGGTGAAAAGCGTTCCTGCCGGGGTTGTTACCCTCTGGCTTTTACGGCCGCAGAACCAGAGCCGCCCGTCAGCGTCTTTCCAACCGGTGTCGCCCATGCGGTGATATAATTCTCCGCCGGGGCCGCGGATCTTAGCCGACATGGTATTTTCCTCCCTGCCGAAATATTCTCGCGACACCACCGGGCCCTTCACCGCGATCTCGCCTATCTCCCCGTCTTTGACCGGCAAATCGTCGGACCATGAAAGTATGGCGGCGTCGGAGATCTTTATTATGAAAGTTTCCAGCCCTTTCCACGTCCTGCCCACGCAGATACCGGGGCAGCCGGACGGAAGCGAGGCCAGTTCTCCGCTTGAAATGCAGGACACCGGCAAGGCCTCTGTTGCGCCGTAGGGCGTAAAGATCTGTGTTTCAGTCGCCAGCATTTTTTTCGCGCGCCGGATTATTGCATCGGAAACCGGCGCCCCGCAGGAGATGACGCGCTTTAGCGACGGCAGCATGGTTCCGTATTTTTCCCCGTAACGGCTGAGAGTATCCAGCAGGGCAGGGGAGCCGAACAGTTGTACGGCTTCATATCTGCGTATCAGGCCCGCAAGCATAGCCGGGTCTACCGCCGCGGGCCTGCTAAAATTCATTTCGGGTATTACAATGGTAAGCCCCAGCGCTACGTCAAAAAGAGCGAAGAGGGGGAAGGTAGGTACGGAATAGAAGCCCGGTTCAATCTTGAAGTATTCCTTCAGCATTCCTGCCTGCGCCCAAAACATTGAATGAGTGTAAACCGCGCCTTTAGGGACGCCGGTGCTGCCTGATGTAAACAGTATGGCCGCTGTTTCAGCGGTGTTTTCAATGGCAGGCGCCGCAGTTCCCTCCCCGAGCCGCCGTATATCTGCGAGGGTGAAACCTCCCCAGAACCACTTTTTGCCTGCTGTTATAAATATCCGCAACGATTTTTTGGCCCAGCGCAGTAATAGTCTGGCCGCGTGCGCCTTCGGCACGCCGATGAAAGCCTCCGGCCGCGACTCTTCCAGGCAGGCGCGCATGTTCGCGGGCCCGATGCCGGGGTCTATAAGCACCGGCACGGCGCCGGCGCGGAAAAGAGCGAATGTGAGGGTTACGAATTCTATTGAGGGCGGGACCATCAGGGCCACCCGCAGCCCGGGCTTTATGCCTACCCTGGAGAGGCCGACCGCCAGCAGCGAGATTTCGGAATTCAGGTCTCTGAAGGAAATGTTCCTGACGCCGTCTATAACCGCGGGGCGGTCCGGCATGGCCGCCGCCAGTTCCGAGATCAACGAGGAGATGTCTTTAGAGTCAGGCATTTTCAATAAAGTTTTTTATTAACGGGATAACTTCTTTCTGCGCATCCTCAAGGATGTAATGCCCGCAATCGGAAAAACTGTGGATTTCAGCGCCGGGGAATCTGCGCGTCCATTCTTCCAGGAAATACCGGTCAAAAACAAAGTCTCTCATCCCCCAGCAGATCAGCATGGGCAGGGTGGAGAGGGAGTTAAGTTTTTCCTGGGTTTCGGCTACTACGGAGTAGGCTTTATCGCCGGGCGCCAGCGGGATATCCTCCACAAAGCGCAGGGTAGCTATGCGGTTGGCCCAGGTGTTATAGGGGGCGGCGTAGGCGCGGCGGAGTTCGCTGCCCATTCTGCGCCGCTTACAGCCTGCCCAGGCAGCGCCGCGCGCGAAGGCGTTAAGACCGCGTATAAACGCGGCGCCCAGAGGAGTGCGGCAGAGGCGCAGGGCCGGGGGAAAAGATTTCCCGGCCGGCAGGAAGAATGCGCCGGTATTGAGGATAACGAGTTTTTCAATCCGTTCCGGATGCCTCACGGCATAGGCCATGCCTATCATCCCGCCCCAGTCATGCACTACCAGCGTTATCTTCTCTTTAACGCCAAGGCTGTCTAGGAGAAACTCTATGTCTTCCACGCGGTTTTTAAGCGTGTATTCGTACCGATCGTCGCCGGGTTTATCCGAAAGGCCGCAACCTATATGGTCCGGGGCTATAACCCGGCTATTGTCCCGCAGGGCCAGCGCCAGGTTGCGGTAATAAAAAGACCAGGACGGGTTGCCATGCAGCATTACTACGGGTTTGCCTTTGCCTTCATCAAGATAATGCATTTTAGCGTCGCTTTTCAGCGCGATAAATTTGCCGGCAAATGGGTAAAGGGCTTGTGAAACGCCGTCAGGCAGATAAGTAGTGTGGCGTTTTTGCGCTATTGCGACGCGGCTATTGAGCAAGGCATACAGTATTGTGACATAATCCATAACCAGTTGCTGCGTATATTGTAGCTTTTTGAGAGCGGCGAAGCTCTTTCATGTCATGTCTCCAACAAACGTAAACGACAGTAACTACTCAGGTAGACAGTAGTCAGAATTCAGGAGTCAGAATGAAGATGTTGGAGGCTTATTCGCAGGCTATTCTGAATTCTGAATTCTGACTCCTGAATTCTGTCTACCTGAGTAGTTACGCATTTTATGCGAAAGCCTTGAATT
>CAZYFL010000331.1:0-2847 GCA_964646805.1 uncultured Elusimicrobiaceae bacterium
CATCGGGGCCCTGGCCCTGCGCGACGGAGTGAACGCGCTGGCGATGACCCTGCCGATAGAGCGTGATGAACTGGATATTATAATGGGGGTAGAGGGTTTTGGGCGCGCTCTCTACAAGAGCCTGCTGGTCCGCGACCCGCTCTGGACCTATGTCGTCTTCCAGGGGAAGGGCGGGAAGACCTACGAAATCGCCTATCTCCTGCCGGGGGACCGGTTGGCGCGACGGCGCTACCGGCCGATTTACAGCCGTATCCTTGGTTCCGTGCGGCTAAAGAATTAGGAGGCGGAAAGGCTGATGCCTTTTTTTTACCCAGGGCTTTCAGTTTTCTTTAGTAGATTTGAGCGCGTTGTAAGCCCTTGAATTGGTAAAATATTGGAATAGCGGCCCAACTGATGTCGAACGAGCTATAAGGATTCGGCGGCGGACTGAAATGCCGGGCGGGGAGATATTCAACATGCCAGCAATTTCCATGTTCTATGGTATTGTCGTCTACCTTTATTTTCTTGACAACAGGAGACATAAGCGTCCGCATATTCATGTGAAGTATCAAAAACACGAAGCGGTCGTTTCTATTCCTGACGGGGCCGTCCTGGAGGGAAAACTTCCGCAGGCCAAACTGAGACTGGTGTTGGCCTGGGTTGAGATACATCGCGACGAACTTGTCGCGGATTGGCGGCTTGCGGTCAGCGGCCAGCAGCCGTTCAAAATTGATCCCCTGAGGTGAGATTATGAATCCGAGAGTTTTGTCCGTAGTGCCCGGAGACGATTTTAGATTGAAAATCACATTCGCAAATAAAAAAAAGGGCCTCTATAATTGTAGGCATCTTTTAAAATTCGGCGTTTTTCGGGAATTAAACGACCTCAACTACTTCAAGCAGGCCAGAGTTGTGGCCGGCACAGTGGTCTGGCCTCACGAACAGGATATCTGCCCGGACACACTCTACGCGGACTCAAAAATGCTGCGTTCAAAGAAGACGCATTCAACCAATCGTTCCAGAGCATAAAAACCCGTCATACCAGAGGCAGGCTCATGACGACATAGTGTGGGTACAAAGATAAGCACCTGATACGCTATACAGGCGCCGAAGGCGGGAACAGAACCAGACTTGGAAGCGTTAAGAGCGCCATCTTCAGATACTCCGGAGACAAAGAGGGAAAGTTCCCGGAGAATCTGGACTTGCTCACCCGAGACCAGGCGTATCTGACCGAGATCCCCGTGTTATGGAAGGGCTCGCCTTTTTATTCTCCCCACCGGCAGAGCAGGGAGATTATCTACTACCCAAGTAAGATCACGCGTGACAGCGGGCACTGGGCCTATGTCAACATTCCCGATCCGAATTTCGGCGTGTTCTATATAGACTGCTCCCATACGGACAGTATTTACGGCGACCGCTGGGATTCTTTCTGAGCGGCCTGCCTTATCCGACGGGCTGAATCTATTCGTCGCACGGCCCCGGAGCTGAAGTCTCACTCAGTCCGCGCGTACTCTCCTTATGCCGGCGCCTGGTTGAATACGATTAAAACTTTGGCTATAATATGATATAGTTTTGCTTATGATTAAAACTTATATCAAGCGCGACCAGTATCTTTCCAGGATCGAGCCCTTTTTTAATAAAGAGGTGATCAAGGTTGTGACGGGCCAGCGGCGGGTAGGTAAGAGTTACCTGTTGTTCCAGATAATGGATATGGCTAAGCGCCTTGGCCCCAAAGACGGGCGCATTATCTACATAAACAAAGAATTACACGAGTTTGCCGCCATCAATGATCACCGCGCTCTTCTGGAATATATAGCCGCCAAGTCGGTGGGAGCGAAGAAATCCTTTGTGTTTATTGACGAGATCCAGGAAATCAGCCAGTTTGAAAAAGCGCTGCGCAGCCTTCAGGCCGGGGGCGGTTATGATATCTACTGCACCGGCAGCAACGCGGAACTGCTCTCCGGCGAACTTGCCGGCCGCCTGAGCGGGCGGTACATGGAAATCAAGGTTTTCGGGCTGTCTTACCCGGAATTTCTGCGGTTTCATAAGCTGGAGGAAAGCGGTGACTCGTTTTTAAAGTATGTCAGGTACGGCGGCCTGCCGTACCTTGTGAACCTTAAGCTTGAAGACGACATCGTCTACGAATATCTCCGCACCATATACGAGACCATCCTGCTTAAAGATATCGTGGCAAGATACGGCGTCCGGAACGTGAATTTCCTAGAGCGCCTGGCGGAATTCCTTGCCGACAATACCGGAAGCCTGGTATCCGCCAAGCGCATCAGCGATTTCCTTAAATCCCAGAAAACCAACATTTCCCCCAACATCGTGCTGAATTACCTTTCCTCCCTGGCCTCGGCGTTCCTTATCTTCAAAGTTCCGCGCGCCGACGTGGCCGGCAGGAAGATCTTCGAGATCGGTGAAAAGTATTATTTTGAGGATCTGGGCATCCGGCACGCCATCATCGGCTACAGGCACAACGACATTAACAAGATACTTGAAAATCTCGTTTTCATCCACCTTAAGATGTCTGGCTATAAAGTCAATGTGGGGAAACTGGGCGGCCGCGAAATTGATTTTGTCTGCGAAAAAGCCGGGGAGCGGCTGTATGTGCAGGTAGCCTATCTGCTGAAGGACGAGGCGACGCGGTCAAGGGAATTCGGAAACCTGCTTGCGGTAAAAGATAACCACCCGAAAATAGTAGTCTCCATGGACGAGCCTGCCGGGGGCGGGTTTAAGGGTATAGGGCACGTGAACATCAGGAATTTTCTGCTCAAGCCCATGTAGCGGGTGGTGCGGGGCTGGAAATGCATCGGCCAGCATTTTCTAATCGTAAGATGAGCATGAGATCTCTCGTCGGTGCTCCGTCGG
>CAZYFL010000332.1:0-2812 GCA_964646805.1 uncultured Elusimicrobiaceae bacterium
CTTCACTATAACGGTGAAAAATGTTCAGACGAGGGTATTCGTATTACGTGAGCTTTTGGGTGATCTGTCCTTACCTGACTGCGAATACATTTATATTGTAAAATCCTAACTACATGCTGAGGCCCAATGCTTTTGCCAAGGTTGCCGGTCCGGTCGCTATTTTGGGCGCGGTCGGTTGGTCGCTCTGGTTGTGGCCGGCACATTTCCTCTGGGTTTTCCCTGCAAGTGGGGCGCTTTTTATCTGGTTTTCCTGGTCGGGCGAAAAGGAAATTAAATATATTTTCCTCTTCCTGGTCACTGCGGCCGGCTTCATCCTGCCAAGGCTTTCCAGCGGGGGGGATTCCCTTTATCTGCTGGCCGGAGCCATGGCCGAAGTGCTCTGCCTGTGGCTGCTTTTTTTCGCCCTGTCCCATTTTGAAAATTCGCGCCTGGCCTCCCGTGAGCGGCTGGCCGCCGAAGAGGCGGCCGCAGTGGATAAGATAAAGAACCTGGAAGACGAACTGGCCCGTTACCGTCTGCACCTGAACAGTACGCTGGCGCGCATAAGAGACAAAGGGGCGCTTTCCTCCGCCATTCAGGATATGGGTTCCGCCTCAACCCCGGACGAAGTGAAAGGCCGGCTTGAAACCCTGCTTAACAACTATTTCCCCGGGGCGCTGGTAGAACTGCGCTCGGGCGCCCCGCGCGACTTTGCCGACAAGTGGGTGGCCGAACGCAAGATCCCGCTGCTGGTACGCAACTCGGAGACCGACAGCCGCTTCGCCTGCGGCTTCTTTGGCCCCGGCGAGCGGTCCTTTATGGCGCTGCCGCTGCACCTCTTCGGCCGCCTTGTCGGGTTTGTGCGGGCTTCCGCGCCGGAGCCGGACCGCTTCAGGGCCGAGGATTTGCGCGGCGCCGAACTGGCCTGTACGCTGGCAGGGGTCAGCATGGAGAATATCCGCTTGTTTGAAAAGGTAAACGAGTTGGCCATAAAAGACGGTCTCACCGGCCTCTATACCCACCGCGCCTTCCAGTCCAGGCTGGAGGAGGAGATTCTGCGCTCCGCCCGCGCCAAAGTGCCCTTCTGCGTGATAATGGCGGACATAGACCGTTTTAAGTCCTATAATGACGCTTTCGGCCACCAGGCCGGCGATGCCGTGCTTAAGGCCGTGTCGGAAACCATTTCCGGCGGGGTGAGGGAAATAGATTTTGCAGCCCGCTATGGCGGGGAGGAATTCGCGCTCGTCATAACCGGCGCGGGCAAGACGCAGGCCGTCGCTGCCGCGGAAAACATGCGCCGCGCGCTTGAGGCGCTTTCTTTTAATTTCGGGGGCGGGACTTCCGGTGTGACGGTCAGCTTCGGCGTGGCTGAATTTCCCATAGAAGCCTCGGCCGCCGGCCAGTTGGTGCGCGCCGCGGACGAGCGCCTCTACAGGGCCAAGCAGGCCGGCCGCAACAGGGTGGTGTCCGCGTGAGTAGGCCTGAATTCTGGGTCGTTGCAGCGGCCGCCGCGCCGCTGCTCTCCTATTTCCTGGGAAGATTCAACCGCTGGGCCGGCCTAGCCGCCGGCGCGGCGCTTTTCTCTTCCGCTTTTTTCATGCTGACAGGGGAAATAACAGCCGACGCGCCTTACGCGGTACTGGCGCTGTGGACCGCGGCGGCGCTGGCACATTCCGTGATACTTAACGGCGGCGCCGCGCCGGACCGCCTCGCCCTTGAAAAAATCCTAAGCCGCGCGGCGGCGCTGGAGTCGGCTCTTTCTCTTATAAAAACCGAGACAGCCCTTAACGCCGCCGGAGAGAAAAAATCCCTGGCGGTGTATTCGGCCGTGAGGCTGCTCTCGGACACGGTTGATCCGCAGGCGGCGGCCAGGCAACTGGGGAAATACCTGTGCGATTATTTTGAAACCGAAGAGGCCGCGCTTTACATCGCGGACAACTCCCCGGGCGGCGGGCGGATGGAACTTTTTGCATACGGCGCCAGAGGTTCCGCTCTTCCCGGTTATTTTGAACTGCTTGCCCTGGCCGGCGGCTTCCCGGCGGAAACGCTGGCTGTTTCAGGCCTGGTACTTGCTCCGGTCTCTACCGGCGGCGGCCCGCTTGGGCTTATAGCGTTTCGCGGCGGCGCGCATGGGGTGGATTCCGCGGGCAGGTTCGCCGCTGAGATTTCATTCGCGCTTAAGCGCGTAATACTGTTCCGCCAGGTTGAACGGTTGTCGCTTACCGACGGGCTGACCGGGTTGTGGCGCCGTAACGCCCTTGATGAGAAGATCCGCGAGGAGTTGCGCCGGGCGGCCGCCTTTAAGACCCCTATGGGCTTCATGATAGCCGACATTGACCATTTTAAGCACCTCAACGACGCCTACGGCCACCAGTTCGGCGACGCCGTCCTCAAGAGGGTGGCGCAGCTTCTGAAAGACGGCGTCTATGAAACGGACTTCGTGGGGCGCTACGGCGGGGAGGAGTTCGGCATAGTGCTGCCGCGGGCGGATTCGGCCGGAGCGCTGCGCAAGGCCGAGACTATAAGGGCGCGCATGGAGGCCGAGATTTTTTCCCAGGGTCTTGAGAAGGTGCGCCTGACGGTGTCCATCGGCATAGCCCATTTCCCGCGCGACGGGCGCGCCCCAGAGGAACTTGTGGGCCGGGCTGATGCCGCGCTTTATGCCGCCAAGGAAGGCGGCCGCAACAGAGTTGTGGATGCGGGGAATTTGTAACTATTCAGGTAGATAGAATTCAGAATTCAGGAGTCAGAATGAAGATGTCAGCGACAAGATTTGATGACCTGGCGGCGTGGCAAAGGTCCCAACAGTTTGTGCTTGCGGTTTAGCTGTTGG
>CAZYFL010000333.1:0-2812 GCA_964646805.1 uncultured Elusimicrobiaceae bacterium
TGACCCCAAATCCTTGTTTTACAAGCACTTTTTGATAAATGTTGCGGAAGTTGGGGTAGAGCACTGGTCTGAAAAACCTCCCCGACGACTTTACCCAAGTTTACCTGATCTTGCCCGTCATTTGTAAATCCACCAAAAATCCCAGTTTGACTTTACCGGACATTACCCGATATTCATGGCCGATAGGCACCACTGTGGGCACCAAAATTAATATTCCTCAACATCTCTAAACAACTACTGGGTTAAAATTGCTCCATCCCGGTGTAACGGTTATAATATGCTAAGGTGAGGCTATGAATAAATTCCATAAATTCGGATTCAGCCATTCCGCAAGAACAAAGGCATCGGCAATGGGCGCCATGAAGTTGGCGCAGATGGCCGAAATGTCGGAAGAAGAATTTGAAGGCTTTCTAAAGAAGATCGAAGATACCCGCTTTTTCCAATTATTGAAGGCATCAGGCGCAGTCAGCCTTGCGGAATTCCCAAATGCGCGGTACGCCGCAAAGAAATACGCCGGCTACGGCCTTCAAATGTCGGCTGGCGACTTGCCGGAACTGGCTGATGGCAAAGGCGATCTGGTCGGTCTGATACAAGGCATAGGCCAGGAGAAATTTGAAACCTGTTTCCTGAAAGACGTGGTCATGAGTGATGTCGAGCGGGCCGAGGAATGCGACATAACCGTCAAAGACGCTTCCCGCCTGCGCGATTTCGTTAACCGCGCATTTATACAGGCTGAATTTGAAAGCGCCCCGGCGGCTCCGGTCTCAAAAGTGTTCAGCGCTGTGGCCGGAATAGAAATCGAAAACGGCGCGCCGGTATTGGCCTTCTTTCACCGCGAGATATGGAAGGGTCGGTATAAAGTGGACGGGGAAAAATTTTCGGAAGCGTTGAAAGGCCTCCCTGCCTCCGATCAAACCGCCGTGGAAAAACTTGTAAGGCGCATGGAACTGGCGGACAAGCGGAAATCCACGCTGTACCGTGCGCTGGAAATAGTTATGGAGCGACAGGTCGATTATCTGTTAACCGGAGAGCCTGTGCGCAGGGCGCCGTTGCCGCAGAAAGTTTTGGCCGCGGAACTTGAAGTACACCCCAGCGTTCTTAACCGCCTGATTTCAAACAAGTCCATACAGTTGCCCTGGGGCACCGAAGCTCCTATGTCGGTTCTGTTGCCAAGCTCCAAAGCCATAAATTTAGAGCGGCTATACGCCATAGCCGTTGAAAATCCCGATATGAACGACACTGAGTTGTGTGCCGAGCTTAAAATCCGTCACGGCGTAGAATTATCCCGCCAGTCCGTGGGGCAATACCGCAAAGATTTATCATTGTCCAGGAATACTTCCAAAAATCTGTAAGATCCCCGCTGGTGGCTTTCAAAATGAAAATATTTATCTCGGAATGAGATGGTTTTTGTTTGTCTTCTGCGCCCTTGTCGTCTCTGACTCCCTAATTTCCCCAATAGCAACGCATAAAAGTGTCCGGCGTTCCCATTTGCCATGAAAATTGCTCCGTATAGGGCGTAAGCCGGTAAAACTGCAAAACTAACGGAGGAATAACAAAATGGAAGTTTACAAAACCGCGGTTTCGGAGACGGAGTTGGAAGCACAGGAGATGGATCATGGCGCAGGGGTTTGCGGGTTATGCTGCGTAAAATAGTAAATGGCGGCCGGGGAAATATATCAGCCCCGGCTGCCGACAAATTTAACGGAAATCGGAATATATCAGTACACTGGAGCGCGCAATCTTATGCGTAATGTATCTAAATATACCTTAAAGACCTTTGCGAAAGATGGTTCCCTGCTTCTCTACAACACAAGAACCGGCGCTTTCGTTGCATTACCGGGCGAGCGGGCGGGCGAATGCGACAAACTGCTCTCTTCGATAAATATCGCTTCGGACGCTTCGCTTGCGGATGATCTGCGCAAGCAGGGTTTCCTGACCGAAGCTGGTGTTGACGAAATGGCGCAGGTGAGGAAACGATATCTGGATTTTACGAGCAGCGAAAAGGAGCTTCGGCTGACCCTGCTTCCGTCTGAAAACTGTAATTTCAGGTGTCCTTATTGTTTTATATACGACCGGCGTGGCATATCCATGAAAAAGGAGGTCTATAAAGCGGCGTTGGCTATGATCGCGGGGAGAATAAGCGGCGCGCAGAGCCTTGCGGTAAACTGGTTCGGCGGAGAGCCCACACTGGAAAAAGCCGGCATTCTGGCGTTCATGGGCGAAGTGCGCGGTCTTCTGTGCGGCCGGAGCGGCATAAAGTTCTCGTCTGGAATATACACCAACGGCTACCTGCTTTCCGCGCCGGCTTTTTTGGAATACCTTGATTCCGGCATCACGTTCTTCCAGGTTACTCTTGACGGCAACAGGGAAACGCATGACAAGGTCCGGTCCCTGCGCGTCGGCGGAGGAACGTTTGACATTATCTGGAAGAACCTGTGCTCAATCCGGCAAGCTGCGGGAGCGGACGAGCGCTTTGCTTTCAAGATCCGCGTCAATTTTATGAAAGACCAGGATGCGCAAATCCAGGAACTGCTTGAAGAATATGAAAAGGTGTTTGGTTCGGACCCGCGTTTTTCAATATATTTCCGTGCGGTTTCCAATATGGACACCTCCCGTGACGATATCCGGCCTATCAAAGGCGGCATCTACGGCATAGAGGACGGGCTTTCAAAACAGGTGGATTACTATCTGAACGCGGCCAACAAGCTGGGCAAGCTGGACACCAGGAGCAGGATAACGGCGCCGGTGCCTGATCCGATAGGCGGCTGGTGTTCCGCCCAGAAAAAGAATTCGTGGATAATAGGCGCCGATG
>CAZYFL010000334.1:0-2803 GCA_964646805.1 uncultured Elusimicrobiaceae bacterium
CTCATTCCCGACTTCTGACTCCTGAATTCTGACTACTGGCTACCTGAGCAGTTACTAAGCCTTTAGCCTTTCCTACTTCCCCTTCCTCTCCCACTGATAAACCAGCGGGGCGGCTATTGCTATGGTGGAGTATGTCCCGCAGATGCTGCCCACCAGCATGGCGAAGGCGAAGTTGTTTATGACCTCACCGCCGAAGACGAAGAGTATGCCTACCACGGTCAGCACGGTCAAGTTTGTTATCAGCGTGCGGGACAGCGTTTCATTGACGCTGGTATTGATAAGCTGGCCAAGCTGCATCTTTGGGAACATGCGCATGTTCTCGCGCATGCGGTCAAAGATAACTATAGTGTCGTTTATGGAGTAGCCGGCTATGGTCAGCAGGGCAGCCACTATAACAAGATCTATTTCCCTGTTGGTTATTGACAGCGCCCCGGCGGCAACGAATACGTCGTGTATAAGAGCCAGCACGCCGGCCGCGCCCCAGACAGGGTTGGCAAAGCGGAAGGCCACATAGACGATGATGCCGAAGAGGGACAGGATGAAGGCGAACAGGGCTTTTTTAGCCAGGTCCCGGCCCACCACGGGGCCCACATAGTCGCGCTTTTCCTCGGTGAATTTGTTGCTGGGAAAGGAGGCGGCAAAGGCGGCCATCATCCTGTCTGCTATCTCGTTTACCTTCTCCTGCGAGCCCTTCACTTTTATCTGGTAGGCGTTGCGGTCGGTGAAACTCTGTATGGCGGTCTCAAGGCCGGCTGTTTTCATGGACTCGCGCACGTCCGCAGTGGTCACTTTCTGTTCAAAGCGCACCTGTAGCAGCGTACCGCCGGTGAAATCCAGCCCCAGGTTAAGTCCCTTTACGGCCATTGAAACGGCGCCCGCCGCTATCATAACGGCGGAAATCCCGAAGAACACGAAACGGCGGCCTGTGAAGTCAATATTGGTTTTCTTTATAAGTGTCATCATATGCTGAGCTCCCTGGGGTTGGAAGTGAGCCAGAATTCATAAATAGCCCTGGTCACAAAAACCGAGGTGAACATGCCTACCAGCAGACCGATGGTCAGCGTTACGGCAAAGCCCTTAACCGGACCGGAGCCGAACTGGAACAGGAAGATGGCCGCTATCCAGGTGGTTACGTTGGAGTCCAGTATGGCGCTCCAGGCTTTGTCGTAGGAGGTGGGGATGATCATTGCCACCGGCTTGGACAGGAGCAGCTCCTCGCGCATACGCTCCAATATCAACACGTTTGCATCAATGGCCATGGCCAGCGACAGTATAATGCCGGCGATGCCTGGCAACGTCAGCGTTGCGCCGAAGTAGCTCATGGCGGCGGCCAGGAACACTAAATTCAGGGCCAGCGCTATGTCGGCCACAAAGCCGCCCGCGCGGTAGTAGACCAGCATGAAGGCTACCACCAGTATGAAGCCTATGGCGGCGGCGGAAAGGCCTTTTTTTATGGAGTCTTCGCCAAGACCGGGGCCCACCACGCGCTTTTCAATTATGCTGACCGGGGCGGGCAACGCGCCGGCGCGCAGTATGATGGCCAGGTTCCTGGCCTCTTCCATTGTGAAATGACCCGTAATGACGCCTGAACCGCCGCCTATGCGGCTCTCAATGACAGGGGCGGAGTGCACTACGCCGTCCAGGACTATGGCCAGGTGCTTTTTGACATTGGCCCCCGTGAAGTTCTCAAAGATCTTTCCGCCTTCCTTGTTGAAGGTGAAGCCGATGCTGGGCATGCCAAACTGCTGGTCAGTCTCAACGCGGGCGCTTTCCAGGTAGGCGCCGGTTACGGGCACGGTGCTTTCAAGGACGTAGTAGCGGGCTCTTTCGCCTTCGGGGCCGGGGGAGGCTTTGCAGAGTATGACTCCCGTAGGCATGATTTTGGCTATCTCTGGGATAAGCGCGCCTTTCTTGTCAAAGGGCGGCCCGGTCAGGCCGTCCACCCTGGACAGCACGGACTGGGCTTCGTTTGAAGTGTTTACCAGGCGGAACTCAAGCAGGGCGGTCCTGCCTATGAGGTTCTCGGCTTCTTCGGTGTTGGAGATTCCGGGCAGGTCCACGGAGATCCAGCGTTCGCCCTGGCGGGAGATAGGGGTTTCTCCCACGCCGTACTGGTCAACGCGGTTGCGGATTATCTCTATGGCGCGGGTCATGGCGTCGTTGAGTTTTTCTTTTTTTTCAAGTTTTTCCACATCCAGTTCCAGGAGCATGTGAGTGCCGCCGCGCAGGTCCAGGCCCAGGTTCAGGATACGTCTGGGGCGCATACGCATGGCTTCGCTCCTGGCCCTGTCGTCGTTGGTTTTGGTATACCATTCCACGCTGGGGTACAGCAGCCAGAATGAAAGTATAAGGAGGCCCAGGACGGCGCCTATTTTCCAGTGTAATTTGTTCATGTCCGATGCTCCTTGAAATGCAGATACAGGCTGATCTATGCCTTTCCCTGCTTACCCTCCTGAGGCAAAATCGCGCCTATAGCGCTACGGGTGAAGGCCGCTTTCACGCCCCTGGCTATCTCAACTTCCACTTCTTCTTCCTTCACGGAGGCTATAACGCCTATCATACCGCCGCGGGTTACTACCTTGTCGCCGGGCTTGAGGGCCTGCAGCATCAGTTTGGTTTCTTTCATTTGCTTCTGCTGGGGCCGGATGAGCAGAAAATAAAATATTACGGCTACGGCCACAAAAGGGACAAGTTGCATAAAGGCTGCGTTTTGGTTCATAGTTCCTCCGTCGTATTTATTGAAAGTCTGTAACTACGCAGGTAGCCAGAATTCAGGAGTCAGAATTCAGAATAGCCCGCGAAT
>CAZYFL010000335.1:0-2791 GCA_964646805.1 uncultured Elusimicrobiaceae bacterium
GAAGCTTATTGGCAGGCTATTCTGAATTCTGACTCCTGAATTCTGTCTACCTGAGATGCCAGCGACAAGATTTGATGACCTGGTGGTGTGGCAAAGGTCCCAGCAGTTTGTGCTTGCGGTTTAGCTGTTGGAAGCTTATTGGCAGGCTATTCTGAATTCTGACTCCTGAATTCTGTCTACCTGAGTAGCTACGGAACTTATATGAAAATAACATCAACCTCTTTAGGTTACACCCGTGGCCAGGCGCAGAGCGTAAAGCTCATTAAACTTCCCGAAATTGAAGCCTGGGAAAATCAGTACAACCGCGACTACACCATAAAGATAGTGCACCCGGAGTTCACCTCCGTCTGCCCCAAAACAGGCCTGCCCGACTTCGGCACGATCACCATAGAATACACCCCAGGTAAACTCTGCCTGGAACTGAAGTCGCTGAAGTATTATTTCCTGCAATACCGCAACCGCGGCATCTTCATGGAAAACATCGCCAACCGCATCCTGGACGATGTGGTAAAAGCCATAAAGCCCAGGTCATGCGCCGTCACCGGCGACTTTACTTCCCGCGGCGGCATGCGCTCCGTGATAGAAGCCAGATACCCCCACAAAAAATAATCGTAACTACTCAGGTTGTCAGCCGAGCGGGGGCGGGCTTGCCCTGCGCGCCCTTGCGGATGGGGGGCCCCGTTTCGGGGGGAAACCGACGCAAGGGTTTCCTCGGCCCGGGCGCGCAGGGCAAGCCCGCCCCCGCTCGCAACGACACAGAGGGAACTGAGTAATTACAAAAAATTCGTAACTGCTCAGGTAGCCAGAAGTCAGAATTCAGGAGTCAGAATGAGGATGTCGGCGACGAGATTTTTGGAGGCCTATTCGCGGGCTATTCTGAATTCTGACTCCTGAATTCTGGCTACCTGTGTAGTTACAAAAATTCCTGAAAGGCGGCTGTCTCCTTACCGGCTTCTGAGTATTTCTTCCGCTTTCTCAAGCACTCTCTCGGGAGGGATCATCTTCGGAAAAAAACAGACAAAACCGCCGGCCCGCGCAAAAACCCTGTTCAATTCCAACTCCATGAAATTTTCCCCCGTCATTACGACAAACGGGATATTATTAAGCCGCGAATCCCGCTCCGCGCGCCGGCCAAGCTCCGCGATCATTTCCGTTCCTGACATTTCCGGCATGAAGACGTCCACAATCATAAAATCAGGGGCGCCGCCCTGGAGCGCAGCCAACGCCTCCCGGCCGTTGTTCGCCAGCGCCACCTCGTGGCCGGCATCCTCAAAAACATATTTGAACAATTCCCTGATAGCGGGCTCATCGTCAATAATAAGTATTTTAGCCATAGGTTATTATTTCGCGGGGACGGCAAAGGCGAACTTGCTGCCCCTACCCTCTCCGGATTCAACCCAGATGCGTCCTTTGTGAAGCTCCACCACCAGCTTGCACATGGCAAGTCCCAGGCCGAAACCCATGAATTTATGCTCCTCAAGCTGCGCATATTTCTCAAAGATTTCAGCGTGTTTCTCTTTCGGGATGCCCTGGCCGTTATCCTCAACGGAGAACACAACCTCGCCGCAAGCCCCGAGGCAGGAAAGGGACACGGTCCCGCCCGCATGGGTGAACTTCAGCGCATTGCCCACAAGGTTGGTTATTACCCGTTCCAGCAAAGCTATATCGCCGCTGAACTCTATTTTTTCAGGCGGCGGGATAACGGAGAATTTTATATTTTTCCGCGCAGCCAGCGGCTCATGTACCTCAAACACCTGCGCGCACAGATCCCCCGCGTTGACGGTAACGGGGGCCAGTTTCATATCGCCATGCTCAAGTTTTATGGTATTGAGGATGTCCTCTATCATCCCGTTCAGCCTGGCAGAAGAGCGCAGAATGGCTTCCAGGCACCGCTCCTCCTGCGTGGCCGGGGGAACGGTTTTTTTCATCATCAGCGCGTAGCCATAAATGCTGGAGAGCGGCGCCCGCATATCGTGGGTTATCATGCTGAAAAGGGTTTCCCGCGCGCACTCCATCTCCTTTTCCACTGTAACGTCGCGGAGAACTATTACGCGGCCGGGCCGCTTGAGGGTAGCCAGGGAGAAGTGTCGGGCGATAACCTGGAAATTTTTGACAATAGAATATGTTTCATCAGGGCTTTTAACCTCAACCTCGGCTTTAAGGGGGCTTTCCCGCGAGGACATGATTCCCGTTAAAGCGGCGGCGAAGGCCTCCTGCCGCACGGATCCGGGCAGGGAGATAATGGGTTCCTGTCTGGGAATACAAAGCAGGTTAAGGGCTTTCTGGTTGGAGTAAATAAGCTGCCCGCGGTCGTCCACAAGCAGGACGCCGTCGGTTATTGTCTCTATCAGCGCCTGGGCCTTGGCGCGGTCCTCAACTACCTGGTTAAGATGGAAGGCGCGGTAAGCGCTCAGCTCAAGCATCAGCCTGTTAAGGCCGGAAATAAGGCTTTCAGCTTCCGGCCAGCCCTCTTTTTTGATGACCGATTCAAGCCTGTAATCGGCTGCTATGAAACTTTTGGCGCTCAAAGACACTCTTGCCATGGGCCGCGCCAACCCCGACATAACCGTTTCCGCGGCAAAGAACCCGGTAAGCAGGGCCGCTGCGGCGGCAATGAACAGGGCGTACGCATAGCCAAGCTTAAACCCCGCCACACAGGCAAGAAAAATCAGGACGGGCAACAACGAAGCCCCCAGCATTATCAACTTCAGGCGCAGATTTACCTTCATATAAAAGGCGGATTCGCTAACTCTACTGTGCGAAGTCACCGTTTTTGCTCTCGTCACCCCAG
>CAZYFL010000336.1:0-1334 GCA_964646805.1 uncultured Elusimicrobiaceae bacterium
CGCCGTTAACCTCCAGCTTCGCCGCCGGATTCGCCGTCCCGATGCCGACATTGCCGCCGGACACCGCCAGAGCGACGGTACCATTGTTGACCACAAGCCCGGAAGAGACCGTCAACCCGGCGTTTGCCGCATTGGCATATGTTATTGTGGCGGATGCCGTGAAGATTGCCGTAACAGGGAAGAAATCATGCCCTGCCCCGTCCATAACAGCCCGCGCGGGCATTACACAAACGCACAGGAGCATGAACGCCAAGGAACATGTTTTATTCGGCATCTCCATAAATCCTCCATACTCCTGCTCAGCCAACGTTGCGATCCCTCAATAGATTAACATATTCAGCATTGTTCTGTCTCTTGCAATTCGGACAGCGGAAACGGCGAGGTAGGTCGGTAAGCGGCCGGAACAATATCCTATAATGCTTACCAATGAACCTGCTTCACACGGCGCAGCCTTACCTCCCTCTTACTTTGCTGGTCTTCCTGGCCGGGTTTGTGGATTCTATCGCCGGCGGCGGCGGATTGATAACCCTGCCGGCCTACCTGGCCTACGGTCTTAATCCGGCGCTGCTGCTGGGAACAAACAAACTCTCATCGGCCATGGGCACAGCGGTGGCGGCGGCAAAATTCATTAAAGAGATCCGTTTCCAGGCGGATTTTCTTTTTATACTTATAATCCTGGCTGCGGGCGGCTCCTTCCTGGGCGCAAAGGCCATTTCCATGGCGCCGCCGCAGGCGATACGCTACCTGCTGATAATACTGCTGCCTCCTGTGGCCATCTTCCTGGCCGCAAAAAAAAGCTTCGGTCTGGTTGACACCAGCAAATCCCGCACGGAAGCGTCGCTGCTGCGGCGCTCCGGCTCTATCTCTTTCTTTATAAGTTGCTACGACGGACTGCTGGGGCCGGGCACAGGGACTTTCCTGGCGGTGGCCTTCGCCCGGCTTTGCGGCTTTGATCTGTTGCGTTCCACGGCGCTGGCCAAACTGCTTAACCTGGTCTCCAACCTGGCCGCGCTGGCCGCTTTCCTTTATCTGGATATGGTCAATGTGAAACTGGGGCTTGCGATGGGGCTGGCGGGGATGGCCGGAAATTACGCCGGTTCGCGCCTAGCCTTAAAAAAAGGGACGTGGGTTATAAGGCCCATGCTTTTTACCGTGTCCGCCGCCCTGCTCATAAAAATAGCGTGGGATATGGTCAGGTAGGAGCAGTTACGCTCCACGGTATGGTATTATGATCTTATGCCTTGCAGAGCAAGAGTAAAATTCGTTAAAAACTGCGATACGCAAACCATTAAAGGGATTATAATACTTTACCGCGCCTGCGGCTGGTGGAAACC
>CAZYFL010000336.1:1434-2770 GCA_964646805.1 uncultured Elusimicrobiaceae bacterium
CGCAAACCATTAAAGGGATTATAATACTTTACCGCGCCTGCGGCTGGTGGAAACCTTCCGATAAGCCCGCGCTGTTGAGAAAAATAATAAAGGGCAGCCACTGCTTCGCGGTTGCCGAATTGAGAGGCCGCATAATAGGCATGGGACGGGCCATAAGCGACGACGTCAGCGACGCTTATATCCAGGACATGGCCGTGCTTGAAGGCGAGCGCGGCTCCGGCGCGGGAGGGGCCATCCTAGAAACTATTATTAAACGCCTTAAAAATGACGGGATAAAATGGGTGGGACTTATTGCGCAGGATAATTCAGAGTATTTTTACCGGAAATCCGGCTTTAAAACCCTTAAAAAAGCCCACCCCATGCTTTCAAGAGGAAGTTATGTTTAACCGCCTTAAACCGGAAGACTACCCGGCTCTTAAGAAATATTTTGAGAAACACCGCTATCCGCTCTGCGAGTATTCGCTGGCTTCTGTTATAGTCTGGAGCCGCTGTCTTTACGAGGTAAGCTGGAAACTGGACGGGGACCTGCTGCTGATAGCCGAAACCGATATAGAGCCCCCGGCCGCCAGGCGCCTACTTATGCCGGTGCCGCGCCCATTCCGCGACATCCTGCCCGCAGAACTTGCCGACATCGCCCGGCGCAACCGCCACACGCGCTATTATTATGCGCCGCAGGATTACTTTGAAAAGAACAAGGCCGGCCTTGAGGAATTTTTCACCGCCGTTGAGCAGCCCGGCTGCAGGGACTATCTTTACAATACCCGCGACCTGGCGCAGCTTGCCGGCCATAAATACTCAAAGAAACGCAACCTTATCGCCCAGTTCAACAAGCAGACGGCGGCGGCCAGGAAGGTAGAAGTGGAAACCCTGACTCCGGCGAACAACGCCGCCTGCCTTTCATTGCTGGACCGCTGGGCGCATGACCCGCAGGCCGGGGCGCAGGACATGCTCAACTGCGAGCGCAAAGCCATAGTGAACGGCCTGAAACATTTTGATCTGCTTGAGCTTAACGGCGTACTGGTAAAGATAGACGGAGAAGCCGCCGGTTTTGCCTTCGGCTCACGGCTTTCCGACGGGGTTTTTGTGCT
This sequence comes from uncultured Elusimicrobiaceae bacterium, assembly GCA_964646805.1. Lineage (GTDB taxonomy): Bacteria > Elusimicrobiota > Elusimicrobia > Elusimicrobiales > UBA9959 > UBA9959. Next base: position 2,523 of record CAZYFL010000336.1, read on the forward strand.
GAATTTTGAAAAGGCCCTGGACAATATAAAGGGCCTGTACCAATTCCTGGACAGAGAACTGGCGCGCCGTCTGCCCCACCATTATTCCTTTATAAACAAGGAAAGCGATCTTTGCAAGCCGGGGCTGGCCAAAACCAAGGAATCCTATTACCCTGTATTCAAGATAGGATCTTATACGCTTACGCTGAAATAGGGTAACTGCTCAGGTAGCCAGTAGTCAGAATTCAGGAGTCAGAAGTCGGGAATGA
>CAZYFL010000337.1:0-2751 GCA_964646805.1 uncultured Elusimicrobiaceae bacterium
ATCAAAAAGTCCTTGTTGTAGCGCAGTAATTTTTACGTTGTCCAGCGCGTAATCGGTAAATATTCAGTAAACCCGTCAGGTTTGCGGCGTTATTGCTCGCATAGTAGCCGGCGGAAATCCTTAGTAAGTGGATAGAGGAAGATATCCTTAACCGGCAGTGAACATTGTTTATGGCGGTCGAGTTTGCCCCGGCCCTGTGTCTGGCCGGTAAGGATCCAATTCGCGGCGCGATAGCACGTCCCCCGGAAACGTTCTTTCTCCACAAAGGTCTCAAGCAACACCGGCGCGTATTTATATCGCTCCCGCCAATCAGCGGCCACGCGTTTAACTACACCGCCAAGTATGCGGGAGGCGAGGTTCGGCGATTTAACCCAGGGCAGCACCAGAAAGCGCGCGTTGTTGATCACGAACTGAAGATTCAGCTTGCGTTGTCCGGCAGTCCAGCCGATGAATTTGTCGCGCGGCGCCACGGACCAGGCGGAGGCGCCGAAGCCCAGCGCCGCGAGCAAGTGGCCGCCGCCGGAGACCAGATACCTGAGCTGCGCACCGGGTAACGGTTTATAGCCGAGATAGTGGTAACGATGGATGAGCTCGTTCCAGACGACGGAATCAGCCCGCGTCTTCACAATCCGAAATTGCAATTCACCAAAATCTCCGGCGGGACGCTCTAATTGATCACGCGGGTCGCAGGCCGCCGTTGACTTCGGGCTGATGCGGCCGTTGCAGTTGCCCTTGAGCGGTTCCGGGAGGGTGATGAGGCCGTCGCGGTGCATGCGCAGCATGGCGACGCGGCAGGCCATGTCCTTGCGGCGGCCGTCGGGCCTGAACCAGCGCAGTTCGTCGCAGACCAGCCGCGAGAGCTGCGCCCGGTTGGGTTTTTGCGGCCCGGCTATCAGGCGGGAGATCCGTGCCAGTTCTTCAGCGGTGAACAGGCGTCCGCAGTAGCGCGCCGGCGCGGCGGGGCTCACGGCGGCCTCTCCGGCCAGCGCCAGGCGGCTTTTCGCTCCGCGGTGAGGTTCCAGGGCAGATAACTTTCGATATCGCGGGGCGGCAGGCCGCCGTTTTTGGCGCAGGCCTGAAGATAGTCAAGCATGAACTTGTGCGGGTTTACATGATTGAGCAGGCAGGTCTGGAAGATGGTGAACGCCGAGGCCGCCAGCCTGCCGCTCCAGAGCGAACCGCTGCCGTAATAGCTTTTACGTCCCATGACCGGATTGCGCAGCCGCCGCTCCGCCTCGTTGTTGTCCATGGGTATCGCCGGATTGCTTACGAACAGGGTAAGCCCGGTCCAGTGGTTGCGCAGGCTTGTAAGCGCCGCCTTCTGCGCCGGGTGCAGGGCCGGGTCGCCGAGTTCCTTTTCCCTGTCGTCGGCCATGACGCACAGGGCCGCGCGCAGGGCGTTATCCTCAAGTAAAAATGCGTCGGGATCCGCTTTCCTCCGCCTGGCGTTGATGGCGAAGAGGTTGTTGATGCGCGCTTCCCAGGCCCGGGCCCAGGCGGATAATTTCTTATAGCCGTCCCCGGCTTCGATGAAATCCCGCCGCACGTGGCACCAGCAGAAGGCGACGCGGATCTTTGAGCCGAGAGCCTTGTAGGCCGCATACCGGTCCGCGCTTACAATCCCTTCCGCGTCCGGCCCCAGGTAGTTTTGGGGGACCGAAGCCGAGCGCGTCGGCTCCAGAAGATACGCCACGGCGTCGCTCGTGCTCACGACCCACAGCCACCACTTGCTGCCGGCTTTGCCCTCCGCCTCGGCGAAAATCCGCCAGCGCGTCTCGTCCATGTGCCAGTGCTTCGCTTCGCGGCTGCGCGCGCGGATGCGCTCATACAGCGGTTGGAACAGTTCCTCTATGCGCCTTAAGCCCCCGGTCAGCGTCCCCTGCGGGATATTGAGCCCTTCAAGCGCCAGCGCCGACCGGACGCGGTAAAGCGGCCGCTGGAAAAGAAATTTTTCCAGAAGAAGCCTGGTCCAGAAGCCGCAGGAAAACATCCCTTTGGGAATAAGCTTAGGCGGTGGCGGCGCCGCTATGATACCCGGTAATTCCGGGCATTGGCAGGCGGGGCGGTAGCGGGCACGTTTATGGACGCGGCGCGTCAGGCGGACCTCCCAGTCTATCTCTTCGGAGTCCTCGGTTCCGGGAAAAACCTCGAAGGGCTTGCCGCAGCGCGGACAGAGCCGCCGGTCCGGCGGCAGCTCGTGCAGTATTTCTTCCGTGGGAAGGTGGTCATGCCGCTTGCGGCCATAACCTTTCGCGCCCGGCTGTTTGCCGCGTTTCTTCGGTTCCTCGCCCGCTGGCGCGATGGCGCCGCAAGCTACCGAAGCGTCGTCGGGATTTTCGCCGGCGGCTGGCCCCGTCTGTTCCGATTTCCGACCGAACAGTTGCTGTTCCAGCCAGGCCACCCGCGCCTGAAGCTTTTCATTCGCCTCAAGCAGTTCCTTGATACGCTCTTCCTGTCGGGCGCAACGCTCTTCAAGTTCGCCAACCCGCTGTTTTAAAATTGTCTCGCGCTCAACCGCACGGGCGTGCATGACCTTGTAGTAACCAATGTCGCAGTGCAGTGCGCGTAATTCGTCGGCGGGCTCAAGGGTTCCGGCAGCCATGCCTTTATCTTACATATAAGGAAGGCTGTGTGTCCAGTCGGGGCGGGGGTTTTCAGCCGGTGAGAGACGGGTTTACTGAATATTTACGGAAAAGGCTTTCGTTTGAATTCAAAAAACCGTGGGAATTCCTGCCAAATTTCAATTTTTCG
>CAZYFL010000338.1:0-2749 GCA_964646805.1 uncultured Elusimicrobiaceae bacterium
ACGTACCTGCCCCGGAAGCGCATGCCCAAGACCACTCCCGGAGTGGCCGGGTTCTACGCACGGGTTGGGCGTGCGGCCGCTCAAGTATTCGCTGGTGAAGTCTTCGATGATGTATTGGTCGATCTCTTTGGCAAAATCCAGGACGTAGTGCGGGATGCCGATGATCTGCGCCGCGCGCTGGGCGTCCTGAATCCCGTCGACGCCGCAGCAGGACGGCTTCTTGCTGTCGGGATGATTGATGGTTCGACTTCGCTCACTCCGGGAGTGTCCTGGCCTCATCGTCACCCCCACGACCTCGTGCCCGGCCTCCTTCATCACCCCGGCCACGACCGACGAATCCACCCCGCCCGACATCGCGACGAAGACTTTGGCTTGCTTCTTATTATTAAAATATTTTATCATTAACCATCTTGATGCTACTTGAATAACAATTTCCAACAATACTGAATTACTAAAGTCAAAAAAATAGTTATTATCGAAACAAGTATTGTGTCCTGATTTCTAACCCAAAAATTCTTCTTTTGCGCTGTTGGTTGCAGCGAAATCGTAGAAAAATAACCAAAATGAAACAAGGCAGGGACCAGTGTAAATAAAGATATAAAGAAGAGTAAAATCAATTCCTTGCCAGGAGGCAATAGCTGTATAATTATTCTAGATGGTATTACAAGAACAGCGGGTATGCATAAAAAACTTATCCATCCCGGAAGAATTTTGCCAACAAAAGATCGCTTTTTAAGTAAAACTTCTTTAATTTTATAGAAAACTTCATCCGATGTTGTAGAATAAAGAAAATTTCTCGGTGGAAGCATTCCCTTGTCAAGGAGCCTTAAAGAAATATACGGATTGTGAACAGACAAATGCAAGTTTGAGATATTATCTCCTCTCTTTTTAACTAACTCGTCAATCGACTCAAATTCATACCCGTCAGAAATAATTTCTAATTTGTTCCCTTTCCTATTCAATATATCTACTATTTCATCAATATCATTTCTATCCAAATGAACAGTAGCGCACAAAAAATTTTTATCTTCGGATATTTTCCTCATAACTCTTCCGTTCCGTGAATTAGCAGACGCTTGCTTTTCTAGGATTCCTTACTGTTACGGAGGCGTTACTGCCAGTGCCACGCTAAATACAACCCAGCCCGGCACCACCAGTAACGCCTCCGCTGCTTGTTTCAATGGCCCGCTCTTTCTTAGTCAACTTTATCTTTCGTATTTTATTCCTAAGCATTCTTCAAAAACCTTTTGATATCGTCGTGATTGCCGGCAAGGACGAATTCGACAAGATCGCCTTGCCAGCAGAAAAGGATCCTTGCTTTAAGTCCCTTGCGCACTTCCCAAAAATCACCTCTTAGTCGTTTTAATCCAAGCCCTTCGTGGATATGCCTGTCGTGCGAAAGAATATCGATGAACTGCGCGGCAACCTTTTTAATGTCTTCCTTTTCTTTGAGCGGAAGCTGTTTGATGGAGCGGTCAAAGGACGTCCTGAACTCTACTCTCATAAAGCCTTAAGGTGTTTCTTGGCCGCCTCCGCGCTGGTATAGACCTTGCCGCCCCTCTCAGAAGCGAGCTTCTCAATCTTGGCCCATTCCTTTGCGCTATAAGGCGACTGTGCGGTCATCGTGCAGGGCATCAGGACCACCCCTTCTTTGGTCAAGCCGAAAGCGACCGAAGAACCCTCCTCCAGGTGCAGTATCTTTCTGATGCGATTGGGAATGGTCACCTGCCCCTTGGTTGTGATCTTGGCTGTTTCAATAATGGTCATTAGAGTCTCCTTTCATTATCTCATTATTTCCTTACATCCTTACTATAAGAATACCCTGCTTACCGCACGGTGTCAACGTGTTTCTGATGCCTCGCCTCCTCAGAAGCGGTGCCGGGACCACAGCTCCCGCAGAAGGCCGTCGCGCAAGTTGTAGATCCAGGCGTGGACGCTTAAGGTGCGTCCCTTACGCCACGCGTCCTGGATGATCGTCGTCTGGCAAAGATTATGGGCCTGCTCGAGGACATTGAGCTCGCACAGCCGCTCAAAGCGCTCCTCCTTATTTTTGATCCGCGCCAGAGCGGCTTTATGCTTACTCTGTACGTCCTTAATGTGCCGGAGCCAATTGTCGATCAGGCCCAGCCGCGCCGATTCCATCGCCGCGCGGACACCGCCGCAGCCGTAATGGCCGCAGAGGATAATGTGCCGCACCTTCAGGACGTCAACCGCATATTGCACGACCGAAAGACAGTTAAGGTCCGTGTGGACAACAACATTGGCGACGTTGCGGTGGACAAAAAGTTCGCCGGGAAGAAGCCCTGTGATCTCATTGGCCGGCACCCGGCTGTCGGAACAGCCGATCCACAGGTATCGGGGGGATTGCAGCTTTGACAATTTCAGGAAAAATTGGGGGTCTTTTTTCTTGATCTCCCCCGCCCAGCGACGGTTGTTGTCGAACAGATTACTTAAATCCCGCATGTTTTCCATCCATTTTATGAGGTCACCTTTTCGATCGCTTCGTAGGTGACATCCGCCAGCCGCGCCAATTCCTCAAGGCTCATCGACAACGGCGGCATGAGGACAATCACGTTGCCTAAAGGCCGCAAGATAACGCCGTGCTTGCGCACTTCTTGGCAAACTCGCACTCCCACACGCTCTTGCCAGGGATACGGCGCTTTGGTTGCCCGGTCGCGAACCAATTCAATGCCCACCATAAATCCCCGCTGGCGCACATCCCCAACGTGGGGAAGATTATAGAACATTT
>CAZYFL010000339.1:0-2749 GCA_964646805.1 uncultured Elusimicrobiaceae bacterium
TTTGGAAACTTTTTGGCAACCACATACATAAACATTCAGTAAACCCGTCGTCCGCGCCGTCATTCCTGCAACGTCATTCCGGCGATCTGTTAGCCGGAATCCAGTAAGAAAGAATTTATGGATCCCCGCTTACAAATTGCGGGGATGACACACGGGTTTACTGAATATTTATTTTCAGCGTCTTTTCGAATTTACCCGCCATCTCCTTAATATATTTCATCGTTTCGCCTATAGTTTTCCCTTTTGTGTCACTATAAATTTGCCGTCTAATCAAGTGAATTTCTTTCATGGGTTTTGGTTCCTTGATATTCATCAGGCAATTACCTCCTGTGGAGTGCATATTTCTATTTCCTTATAGCCTTCCTTTTTATTCACGCCGTTTACTTTCAACCTTGTGGCTAACTTTACTAAATGCGCCAAATTCCAGCTTACCACCACATCCAATTCATAAACCACTGCAAAAGCAATATGTATGGCATCAGCTTTATATTTTTCAGGAACTATTTTTTCAAGCATGTATTTTTCCGTCAAATCTTCAATTTGTTTATTAGCCCTCAAATTTGTCGGATTGGATTCTTCTATCACGTACATTCCGCACATCTCGAAAAGTTTTCTCTTAATTATAGCCAATTCTCAGTCGCCCGCGGTGGCATAATTCGCCACGTTAACCCCCAGCAAAGCGAGTATTTTCTTCTGTAGCGGCGTAAAGTCCGGCGGAAAGTTTTCGTTTATGACGCCTGGTTTTCGTATTGTGTGGTGCTGGATGCCGTCGAACAATTCCAGGACACGATCCGCCGTAGGAAAACGACACTCGCGCTGCTCCGGGTAAAGAGGCAGGGCGTGAATATGCTGCCTCTTCATGTTCCGCCGGAGTTCCCGCTCGATAAGAGCGTCCACTAATAAGGCAAGGAAAAAGACGCACAACAGCGCTTCAATGCGCGGCGCCGTCTTTAGGTACTGCGGCGCAACATCATGCACACTTTTAAGCTGTTCATGTCTTTTCTCAACACGGGGTTGCCTCTTGTAGATTCGTAAAGCACGGCGTACCGACACGGAAGAATCGCAGTTCGTAATTAAAGGGAAAATACCGTCCGTATTGGCGTCATAGGTGATGACGTCCGTGCGCTGGGACCATTGAAGGTCAAAGCGCCGGCGTACCCGCCGCTTGTATGTGGTTTTGGGACCCGGCCGGCCCGGTTGGCTCTGGCGGTAACTCGGCGCCGATTCCTCACTGACCTCCACGTTGATCCATGCGCGGGTCCCCGTTTTGGCCAGGATACTCTCGATCTCCTTGTCTACCTTGCCCCTCTTGCGCAGACGCGTTTGTTTGGAGCGTAACCGGTCCTGCAACTCCCCAAGCTCCCGCCGGGCCCGGTCAAGCTTGTCCTCCCGTTCTATTCTGTCCAGCCGCTGTTTCTCGGAGCTGTGAAACCAGAGGATTCGGAACCCTTCGGCGGAACAATGCGGCAATTCATAGCCCCGATAGACGTTGTCCGGTTTGGACTTGCCGCGCGTGTTGGGCCTGCTCCACACATTCTTCCAGGGTACCGGATGATTTTGAATCCAGTCCCTAAACCATTTGTCTTCGCTTCGCGTTCCCGGCAACACCGTCACAAATTTCCCGCCTTGTTCGGCAATATGACGCATATTGGTTTCGGTGCAGAGCTTTGCGGCGGCCACATAGAGGAAATTTGGGTGCCCTACCAGTTCCCGCAGGAGGTCCCACGTCCGGCGGTGGGTTTGATCATCGGTGACGTTACCATCGTGGACCTGGTAGTGAACTGGAATGGCGCCATCATTGGTGATGGTGAGCTCATAGAGGAGTTGTTTGAGATCAGGCCGGCGCGCCTTGGAGTGCCCATAGGTGACTTTCAAGGTCGGCTTACCTCTCACCATGCGCCCATCCGCCATGGCGTACTTCCCGGAAAATGATACGGTCGTACTGTAGTTGTGGAGCTGGTTGAGCCGCACTTTAAAGGCCCGAACCGCCGAAGCCACTACGGATATTATCAGAGCGGGCCGATCCGCATCAAAGAGGCGGTCCAGGCAGCGCCCGACCCGGTCGTCGTTGAGCAGGTTTATATGCCTGCTCTCAAGTCCCAGGGCGGTTGGCGCAAAAGGCGCGGCCCACTCCCCGATGGCATAGAGCGGTTTGCGGGCCACCATCAGGTTTCGTAGAAGCAGGGCGATTCCGCGACCTGGCGGCAGTTTGATACGCTTATCGTCCGCCGGCATGTAGCCGTCCAGTATCCTCTCAAGTTTCATCCGCTCCATGAAACGGTTGACGATAGGCATGGCGCCTACGGTCCGTGACCGCAAAGTGAACCCGCCGGCTTCTCTTATGCGCATAGGGACTTGACAAACCTCATTATCTAACAGTATAATATCTGTTAGACAATGTCAAGTCCAAAATCGTCTTTACCACAAAAGAGGCTGCGCCGCCTGGAAAAGCTCTACGGCAGGCTCAAGCGGTCATTGGTTGGAATTGGCTTTATCTTTCCGGGAAGCATCGTCAAGCGCTTTATGCCGTGCGGCAAGCCGTCCTGCCGTTGCGCCACCGATGTGAGCAAACGACATGGTCCTTATTATGAATGGACCAGGAAGTTAAAGGGAAAAACTGTGACCGTGAGATTAACGGCAGGGCAGGCTCTGCGTTATGAAGATTGGATCCGAAACCGCCGTAAACTCAAAAAAATCCTCATGCGTATGCAGGCGGTTTCCATCCAGGCCGCACAGACTCAAACCACGA
>CAZYFL010000340.1:0-2734 GCA_964646805.1 uncultured Elusimicrobiaceae bacterium
AGGGGCTTTGGCAGTACCGCCTCCATAAAAGCTTCATCTACGGGCTTTCCCCTGGCGAGCAGCTGCCTGTATTCTACAAAGTCAATGACGTCCCGGCCTGTTATTTTTTTTGTGTTGAACGCGTTGAAGCCCATAAAGGCTTCCGTGTTCATATTTGCCGCGAGCCAGTGGCGATTGTAATTTTTTGCCTGGTCCCAGAAATATTTCTTTTTTGCCCGCAGGCTGTCCAATGTTTTTGCCAGGCAACCGGGGAATAGGTTGGTGAATTTCCAGATCATGCCGTGAACGGCCTTGTCCAGGAGAGTGAAATCTATCTGCGCGGTCTTAACAAACTCCCGCGCCGTCCTTCCCGCCTCTCCCTCAAGGAACTCACCGTAAACAATTTCCCCGTCCTCAACATATTTGTCCGTGATGACACATGGGTTGCGAAGGAATTTCCCGTCTTTTTTTATGACCTGAGCCACCCGGCTGATGAGCCCCAGTTTCTTTACCTTGTAGGCGCTCCAGAGCTCGCAGGAGACGCAGTTCCAGATAGCATCCTCTATGCTCAGGAACCAGGGCAGAAAATCAGTGGAGCCCCCGTCAGGGGCCGAGCCGTGCCGGGGTCCTGCCTGGCCGAAAACAGCCGTATCGGCGGAAATGGTGATATCGCAGGCCATGCCTATTTCCTGGCCGCCGGCGATCCTCATGCCGTTTACCCGGCATATTGTCGGCTTCTTGCATTGGAGAATGGCATCCACCATCCCGTTGAAGAGATCCATGTATTCGCCATATTCATTCGGCTTACCCGAGTAGTACTCCGCGTATTCTTTGGTGTTTCCGCCGGTACAGAAGGCTTTATCCCCAACGCCGGTAAAAACAACCGCTGCCACGCTTCTGTCCAGAGAGGCATTTTGAAATCCGGCGATAACTCCCTTCACCATCCCCGTAGTGTAAGAATTGTGTTGCGCGGGGTTGTTTAACGTAACCCAGGCGGAATAAAGGCCCTCTACTTCTTTGCCGGAAGCGTCAAGGAGGGGCTTCTTCTCGTACATAGTGCAGGGCGGCCCGGCGCTCCAGTGTTCTTTTCCCCAAAGTGAATGGTTTTTAAGTTCTTCATCTTTTACCAGCCAGGATAAGCTCATTTTTAGTCTCCTTTTTGCAATCTCTTCTCCAATCCTTTTATCAGGGCCGAAACGGTTTTGTGAAACGGCACCGGCACCTTGTTTTTGTCGCCATACTCGCAAATCTTTCCGTTCAGAAATTCAATTTCCGTCCGGCCTGTGGTCTCCACATCCACAAGCATGGACGGCTTATGGTGGCCCGCCTCTGTGAGATAGGAGACGCAAAAATCAAGGAATTTCCCGTGCAGACGAACCCCGCTGCGCCCGGCGACCTCAATCGCTTCACGTGCCAGCTCCATAACAATTTCCCTCGTTGAGTCGCACTCCATGGCCTGCCTCATCGTCATCCCGGTGAGGGCAGAGACGGGGCTCAGTATGGAATTCAAAACAACTTTTTCCCAAACCCGCCTCTTGATGTCAGGGCTGTACACGGTGTCAAGCCCCGCGCGGGTGAGAACCTTACAGATAGTCCTGGCGTATGGGATCGATCCGGCTTCCAGCGCGCCTATGTAGTTCGGTTTGTTGAAAAAAGTGATTTCCACCGCGCCGGCCGGATTCAGCCGCCCAGCGTAGTTTACCACCGCCCTTAAAATGTTCTTCTTCCCCGCGGCCCGGGCCAATAATTCTTCCGTGTCCAGCCCATTCTGGAAGCTCACCACCCTCACCCTGCGCGACCTACGGCAAATACCTTTGAGTTCCGCAAGCAGGGATTGGATAGCCGGCGCTTTGACGCAGATGAATATGGTCTCCACGCCCCGTTGCGCCGCCTCCCGCATGGAAAGGCAGACTTTTTTCGCCTCCACCGTGAAAGACCCGTGTGTGAAAGGGGTCGGATCAAGAATGGACAGTCCCTTTTCGGTGATTCTGTCCAGCCGGCGCTTCAGAGAGTCCGCCAGTATCACCTCTTCATTATTTCTAAGAAGATGGGCGGCCAGAATGCTCCCCACCACCCCGCCGCCGACGACGGCAAACCTGTTTTTCTTCATGCGAAAATCCAACAAGGCCAGTGTAGTGCGTCGCAAACAGCTTTACATTTGACTGGCCGATTTTGGGCTACGCCGAAGCGGCATGAAGCGACACATACTACACGTACGTTAGCGTAATGCCGCGAAGGGGTAGCCCAAAAGCGGCCAGCCCCCAGGGGGAGGCTCATCTTTGGCCGGCTACTTCGTTGCTCCTCGCTTACAGACCCCCGGTATGCTCGTTCGTCGCGCCTCGCATCCGGCTCAAATCTGAGCCTTCAAATGTAAAGCTGTTTGCGGCGCACTACACTAGGCTAATGCCGTACCGGGAACTGCCCGTCTGCCGGCAGGCAGGCGCTCATCAGACGACCGGATTCCAACAAAAGCTAATAGATGGCATCATTTAGGAACGGTAACTTTTTCATGTCAAAACGATTATACAAAAAACGCATGTTGCAGAAACGGTATGTTTTCTGTGTTTCTGTGTTTTCTGTCGAATCGCAGAGGCGGATTATGCTATACTTTAGACTTTGAAAATGGAAGTTTTTATGTCCAAAAAAAGCGCTTCATTTTTTATCTGCGGACTTTCTGCCCTGACCGAAAGGCTTGGGCGTGTGTCGGCACCTATTGAGGCTGTGGATATTTTGTCGCTCTCAGACAGACAGACAG
>CAZYFL010000341.1:0-2715 GCA_964646805.1 uncultured Elusimicrobiaceae bacterium
GCCGCTTCCGCGGGCTCAAAAAGACCGGCGGCGCGTTTTGTCTGCAACACCTTGTGGCAGGCGTCGTTAAGGCGGGTTTCGTTTATGGCGCCGGAGCGCACCTGCGCGGCTATTTCCCGTATAACGGCGCGGGGATTGCCTGCGCCTATAAGCAGTATGTCCGCGCCCGCCTTAAGGGCCGCGGCGGCGGCTTTGTGTACCGGTATGCGTGAGGTTATAGCCCGCATGTCCAGGCTGTCGGTAACAATAAGCCCGTTGAACCCCAGGTCTTTCTTTAAGAGCCCTGCAAGCACGGCACGGGAAAGCGTAGCAGGGTTTTTCGCGTCCAGGGCGGGGTAACGGATGTGAGCGGTCATAATGGCCGGAATTCCCAACGCGACCGCGTTCTTAAATGGAACCAGGTGAACGGAGTGAAGCCCGGTGGTGGAAATGGAAATTTCCGGCAGAGTTTTGTGCGAGTCCTGTTCGGTCGCGCCGTGGCCGGGGAAATGTTTTCCCACCGCTATCACGCCGGCCGCTTTAAGCCCGTTTATTATGGCCCCGCCCAGCCTTGAGGCCCCGGCCGGGTCCGAGCCCAGCGAGCGGATTCCTATTATCGGGTTTTTGGGATTGGTATTAATGTCCAGCACCGGCCCGAAAGCCATATTTATGCCGGCCCGTTTCAGTTCCCTGCCGGCCAGGTAAAAGAGCGTGGCGGTATTGTTCTCGTCGTCGGCGGCGCCCAGCATCATATTGGTGGGCAGTTCCAGCAGGCCCAGCGTGGTGGGCGCGTAGACGCTGCCTCCCTCATAGTCCACAGCTATAAAAAGCGGGGTGCGGGAGGGGGAAGCGGCGGCCGCGGCCTGCAGCGTTTCGGTTATGCGGCGCGTTTCTTCAAGAGAGTAGGAGCCCCACTGCAACTGTACGCCGCCCAGGCCCGCGCGCGCCGCCGCGCCGGCGGCGGAGATATCGGCGGCGTCGGCGGAGACTATTAAAAGCTGGGCCGCCTTTTCCTCCAGCGGGGGGTCGGCGGCCCGGGCGGGGACCGCCGGAGCGAGGAGCAACAGCAGAAAGAGCCGGCGGCGCATTTAGAGTATCTCACCTGGAAAACTTATAGCCGCGCCTGGCGGCCTGCTTGCGTATAGTTTCTATCATAGCCTTGTCCAGCGTGTTGCCGCCGGTTTTTTTCTTCTCTTCCCGGGCTATGTAGGCCTCGCGACTGGTCTGCAGGCGGCTGATCTGTTCGCGGATATTCTTCCTCTCGGCCAGTTGAGCGCTGATATGCGTATCCAGCTCGGCCTTGGACATCTTCTGCATTTCCTCCGGGAGTTCTTCTTTCTTCAGTTCGTCGCGTTTCAGCGACCCGCTTTCTATCGCCGCGACCGCATCCCACTCCGCGTCTGCGTAAACGCTCTTGGCCTGTACCGCGCCGCGTTCGGCCATCATGGCCTGGGCGGCCGGCGCCGCGGCCATGCTGCTTTCAAGCGCCTTGCGGTTGGCCAGGCCCCTGCCGCCCGCTTTCCCGTAGGCCAGCGAGGTCCGGCCGAGTTTTTGGGAGAGCTTTATTATCTCGTCGTCCTGCGGCGTGTAGATGGCCGCTAACTGCGCGTTCTGCTCGATGTTGGCGTAATCGCCTTCCGCCAGGTCGGCCCCGGTCTTCCACTGCTCGGCCAGACCCTGTTGCCGCGAGCCGCAGTAGATGGTGTTGATGAAAATGCTTTTCGCCTTAGCCTTGGTCACGGCTTCCTGGTAGGGCACTGAACCCTGGGTAAAAGGCTCGTTGCCGGCTATGAAGATGGCCTTGTAAACGTCGGTTTTCGGGCTCCAGTTCAGGCCGTCCACGGCCTCCTTTATGACCTGGCCGCAGTATTCGTCGCCGCCGTTGGTCTTGAGAGCGAAAAGCTCCCGCGCCACGGCGTCCAGGTCCGCGGTGAATGGCAGGACCCGGCGTATCCAGCCGCTCTCGCGCGGCAGGGTGGAATTTCCGTATTCGTAAAGGGCAACTTCTATGAGCGGCCGGGAACCGCTTTTTTCGGAGGAAATCAGTTCGTTTACTATTTTCCAGACCTGCGTACGCGCCTGGTTTATGAGACCGTCCATAGAGCCGGAGGTGTCCAGCAGCACCGCAATCTGCACCAGCGGTTTTGAACCGTAGTCCTGCGGCGGCTTCACCGTCACGGAGGCGCCGTCTTTCCAGGTTTTCTTTACGGAGGCCGAGGCGGCGGCCAGTATTTTGCCGGTCTCCGTTTCCACCACGCGCGCGTTGACCTCGGCTTCGTCTCCCTTTACGTCGTTGAGGGTGCCTGTGACTACGGCGTCGGCGCCGAGTAGCTTGCCCAGTTTCCTGACTGTTTCCTCGTCTATGGCCCCGGAGGCCTGCAGATTCAGCTCCCCCATTACTTTCTTAAGCAGTCCCCGCTCTATCAGGGTTATCTTTTTGTTCTGGGCAAGGGCCGTCGTAAGTCGTTCCTGCGTTACAACAGGCCCTTCGGATGCCTTCCCCCCGATGTAGGGGAACTCCAGCACGGCCAGCTTTATCGCCGGGCGGTCTTTCAGGCCCGCAGTCAGCTTTCCGGCCAGCTTATCAAGCGACTGCGCCCATGCCCCGCCGCAAAAGACCGCAAGGATAAAAATATTCAATATAAAGATTTTCATAAAACGCCTCCCGTGTTTTCCGGCATCACGATTAAGGATACAAAAGAAACCGAGAAGCAGGCAAAAAGATGCAAAAAACAG
>CAZYFL010000342.1:0-2715 GCA_964646805.1 uncultured Elusimicrobiaceae bacterium
CGGAAGAGGGGGAACACTGCAAACGGAAATAAGGAGAGGCCAGGCCAGTAGCTGCTTTCCTTGGGATGGACGCCGCCCCTGGCCTGGCCCGCCTTAAATGCCCCCGCCCATTCATGATACAGCATATTAACCCACCCAAAATTAGTCAAAAAGAATAAAACAGTCTTTTCCAACCCGTCACTCCTTTGTCGGGTTGGTCTGCAATACTAATTCTACAGCCGCACTTTTTCTCTTGCGTTTAAATCTAAAAACTGGTAAAGTTTTCTTGCGAGCATGAAAGACGTTAGCCCGGGATCGATGGTTTACGACGAGAGTCGCGACGATGCGACTCTTGCAGGGGGAGCATTTTGTTTAGCGCCTTCGCTCTTAACAGAGGTGCAGCCACTGCGATTTGAAGAAGTGTCCCGCACGGCAGATAGGCAGCAGTGGGACGCCCTGGTAAGGCGCTGGCATTACCTGGGATATCGGAAATTGGTGGGAATGCATTTGAAGTATCTGATTTATTCCAGACGGGGCGAGCTATTGGCTGCAACGGGGTGGAGCTCGCCGGTATGGAAACTGAAATCGCGGGATCAAGCCATCGGGTGGTCCGCCTCGGAGCGTAAGCGCCTCCTGGAGAGCATCGCTAACAACAGTCGGTTTGTGATTTTCCCCTGGGTGAAGATTCCTCATTTAGCGAGCCATCTGTTAGCCCGGCAAGTTCGTTATGTGACGGAGGACTGGGAACGAAAGTATGGCGTAAAGCTTCAACTTTTAGAAACGTTTGTGGACCCGGCGCGATTCCGCGGGACGAGTTACCGCGCGGCAAATTGGATTCATGTAGGTCGGACAAAAGGCTACGCAAAAACCAGAAACGGTTTTGAGTATCACGGACAAGCCAAGGAGGTGTATGTTTATCCACTAAGCGCAAATATATACGGGGCCTTAGGCCTCCAACATCATCCCGAAATTGCCGTCAATCACCAGTATTACAAAACGCTCGCCCAGGCCGGACAAAGGAGAGCGCAAATGGCTATTACCAAGGCGGGGTGGAACAGGAAGGTCGCGCCGTCGTTCGCGATTGAAACGGGGGATTTGGAGGAATTAGTGAAGACGTTTGGCGAGTACTACATCTTGTTTCGGGATTGTTTTGGGCGCGTGGAAAATGAAGTGCTCAGCCGCAGTTATTTACAAGGGCTCATGAGTTTGCTGGAACGCAAATCTATGGAGCCGATGGCGCTGTCGCTCTTAGGCGAGTCACGGGTTAAGGCGCTACAGAAGTTTATTAATGTGGGGAAGTGGGATGCGGAGAAACTGGGGAAGCGCCACCGGCAGGAAGCCGCAAAAACGGTGAGCGAGCCGGGCGGGGTGTTCAGCGTGGATGGCAGCGACTTCCCCAAGAAAGGAATCGAGTCCGTAGGAGTAGGCCGGCAATATTGCGGGCGGTTGGGAAAGGTAGATAATTGTCAGGCGGGAGTCTTCGCCGCTTATTCCAGTACGAAAGGGCATGCGCTCCTGGAGCGGAAGTTGTTCTTGCCGGCGCAGTGGTTTAATAAAGAGCACCGTGAGCGTTGGGAGAAATGCCGGATCCCGAAGGGTACGGCCTTTAAGACCAAACCGGAATTAGCCCTGGAACTGATCCAAGGGCTGAGCCGGGAAGGGCTTTTTAATGCGCAGTGGGTAACTGGCGATGATTCTTTTGGAAGGAGCCCGACGTTCCGTGATGGTTTGCCGAAGGATATGCTTTATCTGTTGGACGTTCCCTCCACCACAAGGATATGGAAAAAAAGGCCTCAGATCCATATTCCCGTAACATTACTCAAGATGGGCCGCAGATACGAGAAAGCCTGTCTAAAAAAAGGGGAACCCAAAGCGCTCCTTGTATCAGCCTTGGCAAAGGATCCCTCTTTACGCTGGAAAACCGTGGACCTAGCTGAAGGGGCACAAGGGATGATCCGAGCCAAGATTACCCGGCTGCGAATTGTGATAAGCCGGTATGGCCTTCCAGGAGAAGACCTCTGGCTTTTTCTTCGCAAATCGCTGGCTGATGGCGAAGTTAAATATGCGCTCAGCAATGCGCCTGAAGACATCCCCCTACAGGAGATGATTCGCGTGGCGACATTGCGCTGGCCCATTGAACAATGTTTTCAGGAGGGCAAAAGCGAACTCGGGATGGGTCATTACGAACACCGTTCCTGGGACGCCTGGCATAGGCACATGACCTTCGTCTTTGTGGCGCAGCTTTTCCTGCTGAGAATTCGTCACCGCTTAAAAAAAAAGCCCGGCGTTGACATTGCCGCAGGTGGCTTTAATGATGAAAGTCGTTCTTCCCGCGCGGATGTTCGACAAGGAATACGTCCTCGAGATTCTGCGGTATTATCAGAAGCGAAATTGGGTGGCCAAGTGCTCCCACGCCAAATCAAAACAGGGGCGATCTGAAAAAGTGCGGCTGTAGAAATAGCATAGCAGACGACCCCGACAAGGGCGTGTCGGGTTCGGAAATGATTCATTTTGCGATATTTAAGGAAAAGTTACTGATAGATTTAAATAAGTATTGTGTCCCCGGAATTCGGAATCCGGGCAAAAAAAGGCGGCCGGGGAGAGCTTTCTCCGCCGGCCGCCGTTCTTTAGGGCGCTTTTACTTCTTCTCTTCGATCAGCTTCAGGTCGCCGCCCTCGACGCCGTCGTCAACCACAGGCTCCACGGAGGCTATCTTGTCGCCTTCCTCCATGCGCA
>CAZYFL010000343.1:0-2204 GCA_964646805.1 uncultured Elusimicrobiaceae bacterium
ATCCGTTGCGCTGTCAATCCTTATCTTTTTCGGTTCCGTGCCGGCTTTCAGCCTGGACCTGGGAGTTCCGGATAAGGAATATTTTATTGAAGCCGGGGACGTGCTGAGCATAAACGTCTTCCCCGCCGAGGAATTTTCAAAGGAAGTCACGGTGCAACCCGACGGCAGCATAGAAATACCAATGCTGGGCTCAATGAAGGCGCAGGGTATTAAACCCGACGATCTGCAGAAAATATTGACGGCTAAATTTTCCAAGTATGTCTCAACTCCCTCCATCACGCTGAATGTGCGCAAATTCTCCTCAAGCCGCGTGGCGGTGATAGGGCAGATAAACCTGCCCGGCTATTTTGAATACAGGGAGGGTATGCGCCTGCTGGACCTGGTGGCGCAGGCCGGCGGTACGCAGGATTATGCCAGCAGGGACAGCGTGCGGATTTTCAGGCGCGTGAAGGGCGCCGACAGCAAGATTTCCGAAGAGGTTATAAAGGCCGACCTTGAGAACGTGTTCGCCGGTAAAATGGATAAGAATATCCTGCTGGCCAGCGGCGACATCGTTTATATCCCGCGCAAGCCTTATTCCGCGGCGGCGAAGTGGATAACCGACAACTTCGTGCCCTGGGCTACCTTGTTCACTTTCGTGGTCACGGCCGGCCTGGTGGCGGGGAAAAACTAATATGAACGCGGAACTGACTCTTTACGATTACTGGCGCATAGTCAACAGGCGCAAATGGGTAGCCCTGCTTATTTTCGCGGCAACTGTTTTTTCCACGCTGTTTTATACGCGCCTCCAGCCCACCGTATACCGCAGTCAGGCGAGGATAAACATAAAACCGCCGGCCTCTTACTCCAGGATCA
The DNA here is from genome assembly GCA_964646805.1 of uncultured Elusimicrobiaceae bacterium. GTDB lineage: Bacteria > Elusimicrobiota > Elusimicrobia > Elusimicrobiales > UBA9959 > UBA9959. Next base: position 856 of record CAZYFL010000343.1, read on the forward strand.
CCGGCTCGGTTGCCGAGGAGTTTGATCCCTGGAGCGTCGTGGCTACAGAACTGCAGGTTATAACATCTTCGGAGATCTCCGAGCGCGCTGCGGCCAGACTGGGCCTGCCGTCGGGAGCTAAGTCGGCGGCCGAAATAGCAGGATCTTACAAAGTTGAGCGCCTGACGGACTCCAACCTTATCGCCATTTCCGCCTTTAACTCCGATCCGGTGAGAGCCGCCGATATAGCCGCCGCCGTGATAGCGGCCTACCGCGACTTTGATTTGGAGCAGAAGAGCAGGCAGGCCAGGAAAACCCTGGCGGATATCTCCGCGCGCAAGGACGAGGTTGAGGATAGCCTGCGCGCGCTGGAGAGGCAGAAGCAGAATTTCGTGGAGAAGAATCCCAAAACAGGGCTTGGTGCGGCGCTGGCCAACCAACTGGCGGACCTGGAAATAAAGAAGAAGCAGCTGCTTGAAAAATACACCCCCAACCACCCTGAGGCGCTGAGCCTGCAGCAGCGCATAGAGTTGACGGAGAGTAAGCTGGAGGAAATCCCCGCGCAGGAAGTGGCGCTGGCCAGGATAGGCCGCGAACTGCGCATACAAGAGGAACTTTACACCACCCTCAACAAGCAGCACGAGGAGGCTAAGCTGGGAGTCTCTTCCATGGTTTCGTTCGTGAGCGTGGTCAAACGGCCCATGCCGGAAAGCGCCCCCATATCCCCGAACCGCAGGCTTAACCTGATAGTGGGCGCGGCGCTGGGCCTGTTCATGTCCGTGGTGGTGGTTTTCCTGCTGGAGAACCTGGACGTTTCCATTTCCACCATAGAGGATATTGAAAATTTCATGAAGCTGCCGGTGCTGGGAATCATTCCCAACATTCTCAGCGAAAAGAACCTGGACAACTGGCTTACGCAGATGTTCAGGAAGGAGCGCTACACCGTTGAGGCTTTCCGAAGCGTCCTGATAGTGAACAAACGCTACGCCTCCGGCGTGATAGAGTCCTACCACACCCTGCGCACCAATATTATGTCCAATCTTAACGCCAAGGAGAGCATCTCCCTGGTGATCAGTTCCGCCGGGGCGGCCGAGGGTAAGACGCTGACCGCGGTGAACTTCGCCCTGGCCAGCGCTCATTCGGGGCTTAAGACGCTGTTGATAGACGCGGATTTGCGGCGTCCCGCCATCAACCAGATCTTCGGCACCCGCAAGGAGCCGGGCCTCACCGATGTATTGTCAGGCAAGGCGGACTGGCGGGAGACGGCGCTGGAAAACGCGGATTTTATAATGGGCGGCCTGGATTTTGACCAGCTTATGCGCTTCTCGGGCATTGAACAGAAAAAGAAACTCGTCGAGATCATCGAGCTG
>CAZYFL010000343.1:2214-2712 GCA_964646805.1 uncultured Elusimicrobiaceae bacterium
CCAGCCGGAAAACGTAGTGGACGTCCTTGACGGCGCTAACTGGCGGGAACTGATGGAAGAGCTGAAGAACGAGTTTGATGTTATAGTTTTAGATGCGCCCCCTGTGCTGCTCTTCGTGGACGCGGTGATAATAGCCAGACACGCTTCCAACGGAGTGGTGCTGGTTTACAAGGCCGGCAAGATCGCTCGCGGCGCTCTCAAGCGCGCGAGCGACCAGATAACCACCGCGAACGCCCGCATGCTGGGCGTGGTGCTTAACGGCGTGCGCGCCTCTGAGATGGGCCCGCAATACGGCTACTATTACAAAGATTACAAGAACTACGCGCACCGCTGACGGCAGGGAAAGTGAAGGTGAAACAGATAAGAGATCCTTTGTAACTACTCAGGTAGATAGAATTCAGAATTCAGGAGTCAGAATGAAGATGCCAGCGACAAGATTTGAGGACCTGGTGATGTGGCAAAGGTCCCAACAGTTTGTGCTTGCGGTCTAGCTGTTGG
>CAZYFL010000344.1:0-2698 GCA_964646805.1 uncultured Elusimicrobiaceae bacterium
TGCAGATTATTCTGAATTCTGGCTTCTGGATTCTGGCTACCTGAGCAGTTACGAAGGGTTTAAGAAACGCGGAAAAGCGGACAAACTCCGCTTTTACAACATCGCACAAGGTTCCATTGAAGAATCCCGGTACTATCTGATTCTCTCCATGTAACTTGGATATGGCGATGTTTCCGAACTGCGCAGATTGCTTGAAGAGGTAAGTAAGCTGTTGGAGGCTTATTCGCAGGCTATTCTGAATTCTGAATCCTGAATTCTGTCTACCTGAGTAGTTACAAATAATCACCGCCATAAAATCCGCCAATACAGGCAAGGCTAAAGTCATAAACCTTGTCATACAAATAATCCGCATTCTGGACACTGCTGGCCAGCCGCACCTTATCTCCATAAAAGAAAGGGCTGAAAGCTTTTTAGGAGTATGTTTCTGGGATTCATTCCGGAAGGGGAAAGAATATTGAACGAGAGGAGATGTGAATTCTTTTGATACCGCCGAGTTCCGTATTGCCTGCGCATGATTTCATATAATTTATACGGCGCTTCCCGCGCTGACTATGCATAAAACCGAGCTTATTGTGGCGCTAGACACGGACAGTCTTAAGTCCGCGGAGAACCTCATTGAAAAGCTGGAAGGCCGGGTAAAATATTTCAAGGTAGGGTCGGTCCTTTTTACCGCTGCCGGACCCGCCGCCGTGGAGCTGGCGCACAAACACGGCGCCAGGGTCTTCCTGGACCTCAAATTCCACGACATCCCCAACACAGTAAAGTACGCGGTAAAGCGCGCCGCCGCCATGGGTGTATATTCCGTCTCACTGCATCTCTCCGGCGGGGGCGATATGCTGAAGGCCTGCGCGGAGCTTGAAAAGCGCCCCAGGTTATGGGGCATCACCGTGCTCACCAGTTTTGACGAGCATAATCTTTTCCGGGTCGGTTTCAGGGGCGGCATAGACAAGACGGTAAAGTTGCTGGCCTCGCTGGGCATTGAGAACGGCGCCGACGGCGTGGTTTGCTCGCCGCTGGAGGCCGCGCTGATAAAAAAATTATACAATGGCAAACTTAAACTGATAACCCCGGGCATACGGCCGGAAGCGCGCGGCGACGACCAGAAACGCGCCGTCACCCCCGCCGCCGCCCGCGCCGCTGGCGCCGATTTTATAGTGGTGGGAAGGCCTGTAATAGCGGCGCAGGACCCTGCCGCGGCTGCCGCCACGATACTGGAGGACCTGGAATGATGGACGAGGCCGGACTTAAGGCTTATCTTTCCTCTTCCGGCGCTTTCCTGGAAGGCCATTTTCTGCTTTCTTCCGGCCTGCACAGCTCCAATTACGCGCAGTGCGCCCTCGCCCTGAAAAACCCCGTCTGGGCGGGGAAAATGGGCGCGGCTCTTGCCGCCGGATGGAAGGGTCCCAGGCCGGACTTTGTTCTTTCCCCCGCGCTGGGCGGCCTTATAATAGGCCATGAAACAGCCAGGGCTTTTGGCGTGGATTTCATCTTCACAGAGCGGGAAAACAATGTTATGACGCTGCGTCGCGGTTTTTTTCTGCCGAAAGGCGCCCGCCTGGTGATAGTGGAGGATGTTCTCACCACCGGCAAGTCCACGCTTGAAACCGTCGCCGTCGCAGCCGCCTTCGGGGCGGTAACAGCGGGGGTAATGTCGGTGATAAACCGCATGGGTGAGAAAACGCTGCCTTTCCCGTCCTTAAGCCTGCTCAAGCTGGACATGACCGCATACCAGCCTGAAAACTGTCCATTGTGCCGGGCAGGGGCGCCGCTGGTAAAGCCAGGCTCCAGGAAATCCTAATAAATTTTGTAACACAGGGGAATCTGGGTAGTTATTAAATTTTGATTGCACGGACGGGATTTGCCGAATCTTCAACCCCAGAACATCAGCTTGTCAAAAAAGAGCAACGCGCCTGCGGCAGCCAGTATAATGCCCGCTGTCAGTTCCACATAGCGCATGGCTGTCTTGAAACGCGCCACTACGGCGAAGAATTCAGCGGTAAGGAAAGCGGCGGCCAGCAGAGGCAGCGCCATGCCGGCTGAATAGGCCAGCAGCAACGCTACGCCTTTGGCTGCGGCGCCGGAAACGGCGGCCATGCCCAGTATCACGGCGAGAATCGGCCCTATACAGGGCGACCAGCCCAGCGCGAAGGCGAAACCTATAAGGAAAGACCCGGCCGGGCCCCGCGCGATTCCGCGCGTGGAAAAGCGCTTCTCGTAGTTAAGAAAGTTAAAGTTGAAGAGCCCCGTCATGTGCGCGCCCAGCAGTACCATCACCACCCCGAAAACTTTCATAAGCGCGTCTTTGTGCGAGGCCAGCAACTTCCCTATGCTTGAAGCGGCGGCGCCCATCAGAGCGAAGGCCAGCGTGAAGCCGGCTATAAAGATCAAGGCGTTTCCCACAACCTTGCGTGTAACCACCTTCGCGTCGCCCTTGACTATTTCTGAGGCGGAGAAACCGGAAAGCATTGAAAGGTAGGCTGGCAGCAGCGGAAGTATGCACGGCGAGAAAAAAGACATCAGACCCGCTCCGAAAGCCGCAAAAAACTGTCCCATACTGTATATCCTTGTTGCCCGAATAATTACCAAAGTGTAACATAAACACGACTTGCTGACCTCGCGCGATCCGCTGCGGGCCGCCTGCGGGTTCTGCTCCCAGGAGATCCCGATCGGCCTGGTGGGCTGCTCGACCACGCGCCTC
>CAZYFL010000345.1:0-1117 GCA_964646805.1 uncultured Elusimicrobiaceae bacterium
CAGCTCGTCCCAGAGGGCAAAGCGCTTTGAATAGCCCTCTTCGTAGAGCATAATGAGGAGCCACACTACGAATATCCACGAATAGTTTTTGAGGGTGTAGTTGTAATCAGGCATGCCGGAGATAAGGCGGGGGAGCGCCTTTTCCCTGATAAGCACGGAAATGTGGAAAATCGCGAATATGGCCAGTATGTCCCCGACGAACAAAAGGAGAATTCCCAGGCGGTTCATTATTTTAGGCAGAGAAGTCATTGGTTACCGTGAATAGATTACCTTTTTTGTTTTTTTAATCCAAATTTGGGCGGCAAACGCCAGCAATTCCGTAAGCCCCCTGAATAGCCGCCCATCCCACCGTTGGTAGTCGTCGCGCAGGCCCTTCCCGAGCAAATTAGCATTCGTCTCCCATCCGGCATTGAAAAGTAGGTGAAACTAAATTATAATCATTAAAAGCGAAGCGGCGTTTAAGCATGTGCTTAAACGGCTGGCGGGAGTAAAAATGGGGGCGGGACGGAAGGGTATTTGCTGAATAACATCAAAAAAACGCCCTGCAATATCGTTGTTCTTTTCGAAGGATCAAATGAATAACGGAAATGGCCGAAATAACTGATGATGGTGGTAATCGGGATTAAAATGGCCCCGGATATTTTTGGATCAAGATGAAACAATTCCACAAAAACGGGGAGAAGAACGAGGCCAAGAAAAAAACTGAACAGATACATGGAAAAAAACCGCAAAAATTCCGGAATGACGGCAAGGCCCCGCAAGGGAGAACGGAAAGTAACGAACTTGTGGAATATATAAGCATTGAAAATGGCCAGAATATTCGCTAAAACCGCCGCCAGCATGTAGGCGGCATATCTCTTCTCAAAAACCAGGCTGAAAAACAGATCGAGACCGACAAATATGGCGTATCCGAAGACGGTATTCCAGATTCCCACAATCAGGAACTTGATCTTGACCTCATGGCCTTTTATTACAGCGCGGGCCCGTTTCATGGGCCGATCATTTCCAGGCCGAAATCCCTGAGTATGGCTAGCTTCAGCGCCGGGGAGAACTCCCGGCGCAGGATTCCCACCACCTCGTCGGAATAACTGGCGGCCATGACAATCACCGCCTCAAC
>CAZYFL010000345.1:1217-2689 GCA_964646805.1 uncultured Elusimicrobiaceae bacterium
AAACCGTTAAGGTTCAGCGTCGTCCGCAGAGTTTCCCGCGAAAAATACAGCAGGTGGTCGCCGATGAATTCGGAAAATAATTTATTGCGTAGCATCATGTCGAAATTAGGCACTTCAACCAGTCCCACCGCCCCGTCCGCCAGGTTATCCCGGATCGCTTTCAGCGCGGAATGCGGGTCGGGCATGTGCTCCAGGAACATCAGCAGTAAAAAGGCGTCAAACGGGCTTTTTGCCAACATCCCTGTTTCGCCGTCAGGGTAGCCCCTGGACACTTTAAACCCGTTTTTCACGGATTGCGCCACCGCCGGTTCGGCATATTCAAGGCCATAGGCATCTACATCAAGCGTCTGCAGCAGCGAGAGAAATTCGCCGCGGCCGGCCCCTATCTCGATTATTTTTTTCCCCTGAAGGTGATATTTCCGGATGAAACCGGCAAACTGCCTGGTTTTAGAATCCTTAATCACAGTGGAAACTGCCGCCGCCCGGATTACTTCTTTATAATAAGGCACCGGCTCATTGTCCAGTTGTACCAGGCCGCAGCCGGAACACTGGCACACCGTCAGGCCGGCGCCGATTTCATCCGCCGGCGAAGCCGCATCCGGAAAATTCTGCGCCGAGAACGGCATATTCTCATAATGCAACAACGGTTTTTCAAAAAATGCGTTCCCGCATACCCTGCAAGCGCATATCGGCATATTCATTATTTTAGAAATTGATCTTTTCGTCTTCAATAGCCAGCGGGTGGTTTTTTACCTGGGTCAGGATCGCCCCGACATATTCCCCGACGATGCCGATGAAGATAAGCTGTATCGCGGAGAAGAAGAAAAATCCTATCACCAGCGGCGCCAGTCCCAGGACAAAACTATTCCAATAAACCAATTTATAAATCAGGTAACCCAGCGCAGCCGACAGACTGCAACCGGCCAGGATGAGGCCGCAGAAAGACGCCAGCCGCAACGGCAATCTGGAGTGGGTGACGAACCCCGACATCGCCACGGCATACAGAGAGAAAAAATTATGTTTCGAACGGCCGTGTTTCCGCTGCGATTGGACAAATTCCAGCTCAGTGCGCCGGAACCCGATTTCGCCGACAAAGCCGCGAAAATACGGATTAGGGTCCTGATAACGTTTCAGGGCGTCCATGAATTTACGATCATAAAGCCCGAATCCGGTGAAATTATGAATGACATTGCCGGTATCGGAAGACTTTGAGAGCAGCCAGTAATACCCGCGGCGGATAAAATGCATCAGGGGATTTTCTTCGCTTTTGTGTTTACTGGCCACAACCACCTGGTAATTGTCCTCCCATTTGCGGATGAAGTCGGCGATCAGCTCCGGCGGGTCCTGCAGGTCGGCGCTCAGCGGCACCACCGCAGCGCCGGAAGCCTGGAGAAAAGCGTTATAGCCGGACCGGATGGGGCCGAAATTGTTGGAATTAAATATCACTTTAAAATTACTGTCTTTTGCGGCGA
>CAZYFL010000346.1:0-2683 GCA_964646805.1 uncultured Elusimicrobiaceae bacterium
AATCGGCCAGGAACGGACATTAAAAACGACGCTTATTATCCGGTCGGAGCACTAGTCACTGTTGAATATCTCCGGCTTGCCATATAGCCGCAGACTCTCGTCCAGAGCCTCCACGCAGAAACTGCTCTCCAGCATGTTTGACAGCCTCCAGGCTAATACCCTGCGGCTACACCAGTCTATGGCTATCATCCTTTGAATTCATGCGCATCGGTCAATGCTTTTAGGGTTTTGTTTTCGGCCACGGCGGTGTCGGGAATAAGCAGGTAGGCCCAGAGTTTGGCGCCGTGCTTACGGGCATGCTCTGTGGCGTGTTGACACCATTGCGCAGCGGCCCTGGCCTTGGCAAGAACAACGGGGTTCGTCATTTCAGAGGAACGCTTTACTTCACATAGAAACATTCCTGTTTTAGTTTCAACGGCAAAGTCCGGTTCGTAGGAGCTTTCCGCACTGTGGTAAATATGGAAATCCCCTTTAGACGGGCGCAGCCATTTTAAAACCTCTTTATCGGTTTCCAAGATTACGGCAAAGCGCCTTTCAGGGTCTGAGTCAAACTTCTGCACACGGTAAAGGCATCTTTTAAACCCGCCAAAGACCATTTTGGCTATGTCCTGCTTATCGGAGACGGGGGCGCGTACGTCCCGCTCCCCGGCATCTGAAGACATGTAGTTTGTTGTGCGCAGGGTGGTAAAGCCTTTGCTGATATGGGCTTCGTAGGCCATGGCCTTCTCTTCAAAATGTTCCTGCATCTGGGCGTGGACCAAGCCGGCAAGCGGTTGCTGATGATATTGAAGGACATTCAGAATATCGTCCGCGGTTTTAAGGTATGACTTTAGATGCTCAACCACCTGAGCAGCCAGTTTATATAGAAGTTCGGCGTGTTCATCGTAGCTGACATCATTGAAATCCATCAGGCCACGCACAATATAGTCTTCCGGGCGTTTTTCGGTCATCACGCCGCTGCCGCTAGTCAACCTGTGTGTTTCGCGCTTATGCAGTTCCTGTATAAGGATCTCATGGTCCACTGGCTGAAGGCGCACCTTAGAAAGGTCCAGTTTAAATTCCTTGTAGCCGCGGTACACGTCACCGACCGGTTGCACGGTAATGCGTGGGATATCAATAGATAACTCCTGGTAGAGATTTACTGTTTTGGATACAACCCCTTTTATATCTACAGTAAATCCTGCCCCGGAGAATTCCGGGTGAGCCGGGGTAAGAATTTCCTCAACTCTTCTGGCTATTTCTTTTTGCACTTCAGGCCTGGATAGATCGGCCGACCTGGGAAGACGTTCAAATTCCCTGCGTATAACTTCAAGCGTGGCTTTGGCAGCTTCCCGCTCCCTTGATGTGCCAAACAGCGGCGGCTGATTTGCCACCGCTCCGGCGCCGTTGGCCTCCTGTTCAATTCTATATACAAGTTCAGGCGGCGCTATTACCGGTTTTGCCTTTTCATCGGTTATGTGGATCACTTTAAGACCGCCGCGTATTATGGAATCCGGGCTATTGGCATAATCAACTATTTCCTGGAACTTGTCATGTGAAACTATGGTCAGGCGGTCCACGGCGGCAACGCCGGTGCGCTTGCCGTATGGCAGGCGCAGTCCGCGGCCTATGGACTGCTCCACCAGCGTTTTTGAATTGGCCGTCCTAAGCGGGACGATGGTGTAAAGATTGGTTACGTCCCAACCTTCTTTAAGCATATTAACGTGGATAACTATTTCGGCTGGGTTCTCCGGCTTTTCAACGTTAATTAGCTGTTCTATTGTTTCGTCTTTTTCTTCGCCTTTCAGGTTAGAATGCACAACTATGGCTTTGCCTTTATAACGGCCCTCAAAGAACGCGCTGTCCTCAATTTTCCTTAAAAGCTCATCGGCATGAGTTGTGTCTTTGGCAATAACCAGCATAAACGGCTTAACAACCGGCAGGGCGTTCTCCCGGGCGTAAACTTCGAGCTCTACCTTGGTATTCTCATGCAGACGCAAGCCATCTTCAAGTTTAAGACGCTCAAGGCCGGCTTCGTCGTAATTGCTCGCGTCGAAGTTTTCCCTGGTGGCAACGGCAGGTTCTTTTACAAAGCCGTCGGTCATTGCGCTGGAAAGCGGGTAAGCAAAAATCACGTTCTTAAATGGGACTGTTCCCCCGGCTTTCTCCACCTGCGGGGTGGCGGTCAGCTCCAATCCAAGTATTGGTTTCAGTTCGCCTATGGCTTTCATCCCGGCGGAGGCGCGGTATCGGTGAGACTCGTCCATAATCAAAACTAAGTCGTCCAGTTTTGAAAGGTATTCAAAATAACTTTCGCCTATGTATTCCTGAAGCCGCCGCAGGCGCGGCGTAGTGGTTTTGGCCGCCCCCTTGGGCGTTTCAATGCTTGTTATTTTGGAAATATTAAAAATATTTATGTGGACAACATCATCTGTAGTCATTCCAGGCAGTAGGCGTTGTTTGCGGGCCTCGTCACGCACGCCCCTGCCGGTTTCGTAGTTATCGCCGGTTATTATTTCAGGCGGGGTTACCGCAAATTCGGCTATACCTTGAAACACGTACTTGGGGGTGTTCGGCGTGAAGTCAGCTATAAGTTTGTTGTATATGGTCAGGTTCGGGGCAAGCACAAAAAAATTGCGTATACCCTCGGCCCGGTGTAGATAAGTTATAAAAGCGCCCATAAGGCGTGTTTTGCCAACACCGG
>CAZYFL010000347.1:0-2667 GCA_964646805.1 uncultured Elusimicrobiaceae bacterium
CATTTTTATATGCTCCGATAATTCTTCAGATAGAGGCTGGGGTAAAGGCAGGGGTTGAATCTTTATCTCTGCCTGTTAAATATCCAGATTTCTTGCCGCCAGGGCGTTCTGTTCTATGAACAAGCGGCGCGGCTCTACCTTGTCTCCCATAAGGGTGGTGAAAATCGTCTCAGCTTCCGCGGGGTCCTCAAGAGCCACCTTCAGGAGCTTCCTCTTGAGCGGGTTCATGGTGGTTTCCCAGAGCTGCTCGGGGTTCATTTCTCCCAGACCTTTGTAGCGCTGTATATTCGCGCCGGCGGAACCCGCTGTCATCGCGGTTTCAAGCAGTCCCTTCAGGTCCTTGGCGCCTACCGTGGTTTTCCCTGTGAAAACCTCAAAAACAGGGGCTTTTTTAGGGTCTTCTTCCACCTGGTACTCTTCCAGTTTATAGCCCAGCGTTTTCAGCTTAAGGGTTAGAGTATTGAGCCGGGTGAATTCCCCCAGCGGCTGAAACTCCGGGCCGAGATCTTCCGCTTCCAGCTCGTCCACGGGGTTGCCTTCGGTGGTCATGGCCTCTTTGCGGTCGGCTATATATTCGTTCTCGTAATTAAGCCATTCGGCCTCGCTGAAGAAATAGCGGTATGTTTCCGGTCCGGTTTCTATGCGGTAAACCGGAACCTGGCCCCCGGCCTGGAAACTAAGATAATCTTTAAGCGTAAGGTTTTTGGCTTCCAGTTTGCGCTGCGTGTTTTCAGCCGAGATGATAAGCTCAAGCAGCCCGGTAAGTTCCCTGCCCTCCAGCTTCCTGCCTTTTGCTGTTACGGAAATGCTGTCCACAGCTTCTTTCAGCTGCCATTTCTGAAGCTTGTCCTCGTTCTCAAAATAGGCCTCAAATTTTCCCTTCTTCACTTTGTAAAGCGGGGGCTGGGCGATATAGATGTGCCCCTGCTCTATGAGTTGGCGCATCTGGCGATAGAAGAAAGTGAGCAGCAACGTACGGATGTGCTGTCCGTCCACGTCGGCATCGGCCATGACGACTATCTTGTGGTAGCGCAGCTTCTCTATGTTGAAGCCGTCCTCTCCTTCGCCTATGCCGGTGCCGATAGCCGCGATAATATTGCATATCTGTTCGCTGGAGATAATCTTCACCAGTTGGGATTTTTCCACGTTAAGGATTTTCCCGCGCAACGGCAGGATGGCCTGGAAAACGCGGTCGCGGCCCTGCTTAGCCGAGCCGCCGGCCGAGTCGCCTTCCACTATGAAGATCTCGGATTTTTTGGGATCGCGCTCCTGGCAGTCGGCCAGCTTGCCTGGCAGGCCGGATTCGGTAAGGGACCCCTTGCGGCGGGCCAGGTCTTTGGCGCGGCGGGCGGCCTCGCGGGCTTCGGCGGCGCCAAGGCCCTTCTGACAGATGGCTTTGGCTATGGCAGGGTGTTCCTCAAAGAACACGGAGAGCGCTTCGCCCGTGAGAGATCTTACTATTCCTTCAACTTCGGAATTGCCGAGTTTCGTCTTGGTCTGGCCTTCAAACTGCGGATCTGGGATCTTAACCGAAATTACCACGGTAAGGCCCTCGCGCACGTCATCACCGGTAACGCTGTATTCCTTATCTTTGAGAAGGTCGCACTTTTTAATGTAATCATTTATTACGCGGGTGAGCGCCGAGCGGAAACCGGAAACGTGAGTACCGCCTTCTATCGTTTTAATGTTGTTAACGAAAGAAAAAATGGTCTCGGAATAGTCGCTGTTGTACTGGATGGCAAGATCCAGCATCACCTCTCCTTCGGTCTTGGAGACGAAAATAGGATCTTCGCTTAAAACCTGCTTATTGGTGTTGAGGAATTTAACAAACTGCCTGATGCCTCCCTCAAAGAAGAAAGTATGTTTTTTATTGTCGCGCTCGTCTATAATGGTTATGCGCGTACCGGGGTTAAGGAAGGCCAGCTCGCGCAGGCGGTTGGAGACGGTGTCAAAAGAGAAGCTGCCCCCGCCGAAAACCTCCACGTCGGGCTTGAAGGTTACCGTGGTGCCATGGTCTTCGGTTGCGCCCACGGATTTGACGTCGGCCTGCGGTTTGCCGCGCCGGTATTCCTGCTTCCAGATTTTTCCGTCGCGGTTTACGCTGACTTCCAGCCACTCGGACAGCGCGTTGACGACCGACACTCCCACGCCGTGCAGTCCGCCGGAGACCTTGTAGGCGCCTTTATCAAACTTTCCGCCGGCGTGCAACACGGTCAACACCACTTCCATGGCAGATTTGCCCTTGAGTTTGGGATCCTTAACTTCCTTCATGGGGTCCACGGGAATGCCGCGGCCGTTATCGGAAACGGAGCAGAAGTTATCCTCTTTGAGCACAACTTCTATTTTATTACAGCCGCCGGCCATAATTTCGTCTATAGAGTTGTCGACCACTTCATAAACTAGGTGGTGCAGGCCCTGTACGCCGGTGGAGCCGATGTACATAGCGGGACGCTTGCGCACGGCTTCTAGGCCTTCCAGCACCTGTATTTTTGAGGAATCGTAATTGCCCTCTTTGGGGTTGGCTGTCTTGTTCATGGCTGTCTGACTCCTGTTACTTTAGAAATGAAGATCTGAAGTTCTGAAGCCGGAAGTTTTGTCGCAACACATAACTACTGAGGTAGACAGAATTCAGGAGCCAGAATTCAGAATGGTGGAGCCTTTTTCATC
>CAZYFL010000348.1:0-2633 GCA_964646805.1 uncultured Elusimicrobiaceae bacterium
TTGGAGGCTTATTGGCAGGCTATTCTGAATTCTGACTCCTGAATTCTGTCTACCTAAGTAGTTACCATCTGTGGTTTACCTGCCGTCAGGAGATATTATGAAACCTTCGGAAACACTCGCCAACGTTCAGAGAACAGCGGGCTGGCTTAAAAAGAAAGCCACTGGTTTCAAGCCGGTTACCGCGATTATCGCCGGCTCCGGGATCGGGAATTCCCTGCCCCGCCTGAAAGACGTGATTTCCATCCCCTACTCCTCTATCCCCGGCTTCCCAGCCACCACGGTTAAGGGTCACGCCGGAGAGCTCGTTTTCGGCCGCATGGGCGGAAAAGATGTTGTGATGATGCGTGGTCGTTTCCATTATTACGAGGGACGGGCCCTCAGTTTCATAGCCTTTCCCATAAGGGTGCTGGCTTCGCTGGGAGTGAAAAATCTGCTGCTCACCGCCGCCGTGGGTTCGCTCAAGCCGGCCATAAAGCCCGGCGATATGGTCATCCTCAAAGATCACCTGAACCTGATGGGATCGAACCCGCTGATGGGCAACCACCATGAGGCCTTCGGCGCCATGTTCCCCGACCTGAACGATCCTTACGACGTTCCGCTTCGTCGGGAGGCCATGAAGCTGGCCCGGGAGCTTAAGATACGCGCGCTGGAGGGCGTTTATACCGCTGTAACCGGCCCCTCTTACGAGACCCCGGCTGAAGTGAAGATGTACAGGATGCTCGGCGGCGACATAGCCGGTATGTCCGTGGCGCCGGAAACCATAACCGCCCGCCAGTTGAAGCTGCGCGTGGCGGCTCTTTGCTGGGTTTCAAATTTTACAAGCGGTATTTCCGGTACCGTCCTCACCCACGACGAAGTGCTGAAGCTTGGCAGGAAAATTTCGGAGAAAATGCGGGCCCTGCTTGAAGGTTTGCTGAAGTCAAAAATATTGTAAGAAAATGTAACTACACAGGTAGCCAGAATTCAGGAGTCAGAATTCAGAATAGCCCGCGAGTAGGCCTCCAAAAATCTCGTCGCCGACATCCTCATTCTGACTTCTGGCTACCTGAGCAGTTACAAGAAAATGCAGAAAGTATTTTTATGAAAATGATGGATTTGCTGCTCAAAAAACGCTCCGGTCTGGAGATGACCCCCGTCGAGCTTGGATTTATATCCTTGGGCGCGGCCTATGGAACCATACCCGACTACCAGCTTTCAGCCTGGCTTATGGCCGCCTTCCTCAACGGCCTTACGCTCAGGGAAACTACCGCCCTTACCAGGGCCATGGCGCTTTCCGGCAAAAAACTGGACCTCACGTCCATAAAGGGGAGGAAGGTGGACAAGCATTCCACCGGCGGCGTGGGCGACGGCGTCTCCATAGCGCTGGCTCCCATAGCGGCGGCCTGCGGCGTGGTGGTGCCCATGATGAGCGGACGCGGCCTCGGGCATACCGGCGGTACGCTGGACAAGCTGGAGGCCATGAAGGGCTTTAAGGTGCGGCTGGAGCCCTCCCATATAGTGAAGCAGCTCAGGGCCATCGGTCTGTCCATGTTCGGGCAGACGGCGCAACTGGCGCCCAGCGACAAGAAGCTTTACGCCCTGCGCGACGCTTCCTGTACGGTAGAAGCCTTGCCGCTTATTGTGGCCAGCATCCTTTCAAAGAAGTACGCCGAGGATATTACCGGCCTGGTGATGGACGTGAAATACGGTTCGGGAGCTTTTCTTAAAGATTTTACAAAGAGCCGCGAACTTGCGGTGGCGCTGATGAAGACGGCGAGGCTCCTTGGGATACGCTGCGTGGCCGTTATGACCGCCATGAACGAACCGCTGGGACTGGCTGTAGGCAACGGGATAGAGGTAGCGCAGTCCATAAAGATACTGGCCGGCGAGAAGGGCCCGGCAGATTTTATGCGCGTGCTTGAAACCCTGTCCGGCTGGATGATATACCTGGGCGGCAAGGCCCGTTCGGCCGCAGAAGGTGAGGAGAAAGCCCGCGCCGCTATAGCCGGCGGCAGCGCCCTGGAAAAATTCCGCCTCCTGGTTAAGTGGCAGGGCGGCGACACACGGGTTGCCGCCGACCCCGACCGCTTCATGCCCAGGGCGAAACTATCCAAAGAAATCAAGGCCTCCCGCGCCGGCTTTCTGACCGCTATGGAAGCGCGCACCGTGGGTTTTGCCGGCGTGGCGCTGGGCGCGGGCCGTGCCGGGGCCGAGGATGTCGTGGATTTCGGCGCCGGTTTCATACTGGAAAAAAAGCCCGGAGACCGCGTTAAGCCCGGCGACGTGATAGCCAGGACTTACGCCTCAAGTCCCGCCAGGCTGGCCGACGGGGTGAAGATGTTTGAGTCCTCGCTGGCTTACGGCCCGAAGGCGCCGCGCAAAGAGCCGCTTATCAGGGAAATAATAAGAGAAAGTTGGTAACTACTCAGGTAGATAGAATTCAGAATTCAGGAGTCAGAATGAAGATGCCAGCGACAAGATTTGATGACCTGGTGGTGTGGCAAAGGTCCCAACAGTTTGTGCTTGCGGTTTAGCTGTTGGAGGCTTATTGGCAGGCTATTCTGAATTCTGACTCCTGAATTCTGTCTACCTGAGAAAGTTGGTAACTACTCAGGTAGATAGAATTCAGAATTCAGGAGTCAGAATGAAGATGC
>CAZYFL010000349.1:0-2632 GCA_964646805.1 uncultured Elusimicrobiaceae bacterium
TGCGGTTTAGCTGTTGGAGGCTTATTGGCAGGCTATTCTGAATTCTGACTCCTGACTCCTGAATTCTGTCTACCTGAGTAGTTACTGTAGAAAAGGATAAAGGGCAGACTGGGATGTGGAAAGATAAAAAATAAAGAAGAAGGGATTCAGGATGAAAATGCGGTTATCGGATATTTTTTTGGATATTAAGCTGCGGATTGCCATTTCCGGCTTCTGCCCTTCAGCCTTTCGCCTTCGGCGCGGGCAGGCCACGGTGGAGTACCTGCTTATGCTGGCTGTGGTGGCCGGCATGGCCTCCATAATGGCTGTGCTGTTCCACCGCCGGATACTGGGCGGTCTTTTCACGCTGGTGGGCCTGATAATAGGCTCAGGAAAACCGACATAAGTGAAGAGATGAAGATTATGAAAAGTCTAAATCCGCGCTTTTGGCGCTTTACCCTTTGCCCGTTACCCTTGACCAGGCGGCGGGGCCAGATCCTTATTCCCTCGCTGCTGGTAATTCCGGCGCTGATGATTTTTATTTATCTGCTTTTTGAGACCACCAAGCTCTCCCGCGAGAAAATACGCCAGCAGTTCGCGGTGGATTCGGCCGCCTTCATACAGATGGGCGACTACACCAACCTGCTGAACCGCACGGCCTACGTCAACGGGGCCTTCCCGTATCGCATTTTCAAGGAAGCCTACGAGTGCCCCAAACCGGAGACGCCGCTGCAGAAGTCTGAAGGTTCAGGGACAATCTGCCCATACGACATGCTTTACGCGGCCGGGGCCTTTCCCAAGTATAAGGACGATGCCAGCGGTACGCAGCCGGCCTCCCTGGACGACAAGAAAAAATGGGAAATAGAGTTTGATGATACGCATCGTCCCGATATAAACAAGAATCCGCCTAAGGTGGCTTCGCGGTTGGAACTTATAACTCTGGACCAGGGCGTTAAGATAATGCTGGAATGGGGCACCGCCGTAGGCTATTACAAGTTTTATGCACAGGTTTACAGCCTGCTGGGTTCAGTGGAGGAATCCCAGTGGACGGTTTTTGAGCGCCTCACCGAAAATTTCAACTTTTTCCGCAAATCCTATTATCTTAACGCCAATACCCCTGATTGCGTGAGAAATCCGCAGATCTGCGGGAACGACGGAGTTTACAGCAAAAACGGCTTTGACTCAAACAGGCTGGTAAAGGAGAAGGAATTCTTCATGCATTATGTGCTGAAAATACTATTTTACGCCAAGGTTTTCACCGGCGGCGCCCTGCCTCCGTATTATCTGGGCAAGACCAACCCACCCATAGATATGACCATTATGTCCCCGACCGGCCTGTTCCAACTGGCCACAGTCGATGCCGGCGCCTTGAAAGACCTCGGCGGCATAGGCAACAACGGCATCCACGTCTACCAGGGTTGGGATGCCCCGTCAAATTACTTTAAGGTGGGCTTTGATAAGAAAGATCCCAACTGCGTGGGTGGAAGCGCTAGGCCTTGCGTACATGCGCTGGTGACCTCGCAGTGCCCGCAACTGTTTTCCGATGGCAACAACTGCGTGTGGCCAAACCCCACGCCGAAGTATCAGACAAGACTTTACCCGTGAGGATAAAGTCTTAAGGCTAACCTGAAAGTTTCAGTTGGTTCGTCTCACCGGCGAAAGCCGGTGTCCAGATTCAGACGAGACCTGGATTCCGGCCTCCGCCGGAAAGACGGAACAAAAATATCCGTCCACCCCCGACGATTCTGATATTCGAACTGAAGTTTTAAGGCTAAAGGACATAATTCAAGTATATGCTGACGGAGAATCAAACTAAAAGGACTGCTAAGGGACGCTCTTGCTTCCCCCTTTCAGCCTGTATCCCTAACCCTTCATCCTTTCGGTCTTTCCGCTCTCGGCGGAAAGGGCAGGCTATGACCGAAGTGGTACTGCTTTTCCCGCTTTTCCTGCTGATAGTCTTTATAACGGCTAAAATTTTCGCGTTGCTGGTGCTGGTACAAAAGCTTGAAATAGCCTCCTATTACGCCGCCCGCCGCTGGCAGCTGGATTCACACCTTAACGCCGACCAGGCCAATTGGGACGAGACCATCCTCAAGAAGGATATTGAAAAGAATATGCGGGGCTATATAGGTTTTGACAACCCCGCCGTCAGTAAATTCCTCAATCTTAAAGAGCTTAAAATTGAGGTGGTTCGCACTCAGGTCTGGAATGTTATAACCATGACCGTAATTACAAACCCGACCGGGATAAAGATGCTGTGCAAATATCCCAAGCAGGCGGTCTGCGCCTATCCTTACGGAGCCGCTTGTTTGCGCGGATATGACTACATGTGCATTGAGCGGGGGGATCATCAGAACATTGGCGGTAATCGGTTGGAAGTTATAAAGTACGTTCCCAACAGGGACAGGCCGATACAGTTCGTGTTGCCGGGGCTGAAGTAGAGGGGAGGAGAAATCTGAGAACTCAGCGGGGTTATTCCGGAAATTCCGAAAATTGCCCCTTGAAATTTCCCGGTTTCTCTGCTATAACATTCAGGCAGACATAAAAGGTCTTGGCGATGGTTTTTCTACCAGTCTCCAGACCTTCGGTTTTTTTGCTATGGAGGTTTTATGGCTTCAGGGGAAGAGGAAGAGAAAAAAAAGGAAAACTATTG
>CAZYFL010000350.1:0-2615 GCA_964646805.1 uncultured Elusimicrobiaceae bacterium
GTGGACCGCTGGTACGCGCAGGCGGGCTCGGTGGCCGGCTTTATGATCAGGCAGGGAGGTTCCTTCAGTTTTTCTATTTTCCTCTCAAAGCTGCGCGACGGCGCCGCCGTGGACAAGGCGCTGGAGGATACCTACGCGGGCATGTGGAAGAAGCTCTCCGACGTGGAAAAAGCCTGGCTGTTGGAAGTGCAGAGGTAGAGCGCTTTATGATAACTACTCAGGTAGACAGTAGTCAGAATTCAGTAGTCAGGAGTAAGAAGTTGCAGATTATTCTGAATTCTGGCTTCTGGATTCTGGCTACCTGAGCAGTTACGCTTTATGAACAAATCCTTGCCGCCGGTAAAACTTAAAAGAGCCGTAATTCCCCTTGAAGGCGTGCATTGCGCCTCCTGCGTGATCCGGCTTGAAAACGGCCTAGGCTCGCTGCCCGGGGTCGCCGGAGTGTCGGTGAACCTCCCTTCCAGAACAGCCTTCCTTTCCTATGACCCGGAACTTGCAGACGCTAAAACTATTTCCGCGCGGATAGTTGAGCTGGGTTACAAGGCGCTGGCCTTTTCCGAATCCGCCGGCGCGGCCGGAAATACCGCCCTTATAGAGTTGAATCGCGAAAAAAACATGTTCCTCAGGCGCTTCCTGCTGGGCCTGTTCCTGACCGGCTTCCTGCTGCTGGATTTCCTCTTCGGATTCTCGCAGTACACCATGCTTGTCGCGGCCGGGCTGGCCTGGGGGCTGGCCGGCTGGCATTTCCACGCCGGTTTCCTGCGCGCCCTTAAGGCCCGCACAGCGGACATGAACTCGCTGGTATCGCTCAGTACCAGCGTCACCTTCTTCTACGGCGTCTACGTCACGCTTTTCCCCGGCGGCGCGCACTACCACGCCCAGTGGCACGAAGTGGGCATGCTGGTTACCTTCATAAATCTGGGCCGCTGGCTGGAGGCCCGGTCAAAAAACAAGGCCGGGGAGGCCGTGGCAAAACTTTTCAAAATAGCGCCCAAGTTCGCCAGGCGCCTTAAGGACGGCCGCGAGCAGACCGTGCCCGTGGCCGAGATAATGCCCGGCGATCTGGTGTTGCTGCGCCCCGGCGAGCAGGCGCCGGTGGACGGCAGGGTTACGGGCGGGGCTTCCGCCATGGACGAGAGCCTGCTTACGGGAGAGGCCGCGCCGGTGGAAAAGGAAGCGGGCGCGCGCGTGTACGCCGGCACCATAAATAAAACCGGCGCGCTTGAATTTACCGCCGAGGGCGTCGGCGAAGACACCGTGCTGATGAAGATAATCAAGGCCGTGGAGGAAAGTCAGGCTGAAAAAGGCGCCGTGCAGCACATGGTGGACAAGATCTCCGCCTGGTTCGTGCCCGCGGTATTTTTAACGGCGGCGGCGGCGGCCGGGCTCTGGTTTTATTACTGCGATCTGGGCAGGGCCGCCGGGATTTTTGCGGCGGTGCTGGCGGTGGCGTGCCCCTGCGCCATGGGCCTCGCTGTGCCCATGGCAGTGGCCGTCGGGTTCGGCCGGGCGGCCTCGTCGGGCATACTTATACGCAACGCCGACGTGCTTGAGCGCGCCTCAGGAGTGGACGTGGTGATCTTTGATAAGACCGGCACCGTAACCGAAGGCCGCCTGCGCCTGGACGGCCTGCACCCCGAACCCGGAGAAAAAGATTTTCTGCAGCTGCTCGCCTCAGCCGAGGAAAAATCGGAGCACCCCTTCGCCGAGGCCGTGCGCCGGCAGACTAAAGAGGCGGGCGTAAAGCCGCTGCCGATAACCGCCTTTGAGGCCGTGCCAGGCAAAGGCGTGCGCGTCGGCGCCGCCGCAGGGGAAATACTGGCCGGCAGCCTTAAATGGTTTGACGAGCTACGCCTGCCGGTGCCTCCCGCTGCCCGCGCGGAAATAAAGGCCTCGCCCAACTCCATGCTTCTCCTGGCCCTGGACGGGAAGTTTAAGGGTTACGCCGGCCTGGCCGACGCGCTGCGCCCCGAGGCAGCCGGCATTGTGGCGGAACTTGAGGCTATGGGCATAGAACCGGTGATGGCCTCAGGCGACCGGCAGGCCGTGGTGGCCCGCGCGGCCGCCGCTCTCGGCATAAAGACTTTCCACGCCGAGGTCTTTCCCGAGGGGAAGCGTCAGATTGTCAAGCGCTACAAAGCGCTGGGCAAGCGCACCGCCATGGTGGGGGACGGCTTTAACGACGCGCCCGCCCTTTCCGAGGCGGACCTGGGTATGGCCATGCGCTCCGGCACCGACGTGGCCGCCCACGCCAGCGACATCACGCTCATGAACAACGACCTGCGCTCCGTGATAACCGCCGTGAAAATTTCAAAGGCGATAAAGAAGATTATCAATCAGAACCTAGCTTGGGCCTTCGCCTATAATATCGTGCTCATCCCCATGGCGGCCGGAGCTTTTTATCCGCACTGGGGCATGCTCATCCCGCCGTCGGCCGCCGGCGCCGCCATGGCCCTAAGCTCAGTGTCTGTGGTTATGAATTCATTGCGCCTCAGGCGGATGAAAATTTGAAGGAGCTTAGTAACTACTCAGGTAGATAGAATTCAGAATTCAGGAGTCAGAATAAAGATGCCAGCGACAAGATTTGATGACCTGGTGGTGTGGCAAAGGTCCCA
>CAZYFL010000351.1:0-2596 GCA_964646805.1 uncultured Elusimicrobiaceae bacterium
TTAGTAGAGTAGAAAAAGACTTCGGGGAATTTCTGCTTTCGGCCAAGCCGGAGATACTGGGCCTGCATGTTAAAACCAGCGGGAGGCTTCGGCGGCCAGGGCCAAAAGCGGGTTGGAGAAGATGCCGGCCAGGATTACTCCGGCGGCCAGCAGGAATATCATGGCTTCTATAACGCCGGGGATCTCGCAGGTTTGCTTCCCTGCAGCCGGTTTCATATACATAACGACCGTAACCTTAAGGTAGTAATAAATAGACACGGCGCTCATGATGACAGCTATAATCACCAGACTGGTATAACCGGAACTCACAGCTCCCGCAAAAGCGTAGAACTTTGCGAAGAAGCCGGCCAGCGGCGGCACACCGGCCAGTGAGAACATAAAAGCCGACATTGCGCCTGCCAGCCAGGGCCGGGTCTTTGCCAGTCCCGCCATGTCCTCTATCAGCGGCCCTTTTTCCCCCTTCTCCAGCGCCAGCGCCACCGCGAAAGCGCCTATAGTTGCCATAGCGTAG
Source organism: uncultured Elusimicrobiaceae bacterium (assembly GCA_964646805.1). Classification (GTDB taxonomy): domain Bacteria; phylum Elusimicrobiota; class Elusimicrobia; order Elusimicrobiales; family UBA9959; genus UBA9959. The sequence goes on from CAZYFL010000351.1 coordinate 512, forward strand.
ACAGGCAGGTAGTAAAGCACAGCTTCAAAACCCCTCTGTCCCCCAAAGAAAGCCACCGCGATATAGCCCGCGTGGGCAATGCTGGAATAAGCCAGCAGTCGCTTAAGGCCCTTCTGCGCCAGCGCCATAAGGTTGGCGGACACCGCCGTAATAACCGCCAGCCACCAAAAGATCTCATGCACCGGCCCGCCGTCAAAAAGACTGAAAAGTCGCCACAGTACCAGCACGCCGCCGGTCTTTACCGCCGCTGCCATGAATGCTGAAATCTGCGTTGGAGCGCCCTCGTAGGCATCGGGCACCCACATGTGGAAAGGCACCAGCGCCGTCTTGAAAGCGAAACCGGAGATGACCAGCAGGAAACCCGCCAGGGCCAGCGGCTGGGCGGGGCCCGTCTTCAGCGCGGTGAAGGTCAGCGCCGGGTAAAGGGCGTTGAGTATGGCTATCCCCATAACCGTCATGCCCGAGCCGAAAGCGCCCAGCATAAAATACTTGTAAGCCGCCTCAAGCCCGGGCCTGGAGCGCCTTATGCCCGCCAGCGCGTATACCGGCAGGCTCAGTAACTCCAGCGCGATGAAGGCCGTGAATAAATCCCCTGCCGCCACCAGTACCATCAGCCCGATAACAGCCATAAAAAGCAGGAAATAATATTCCCCCTGACTTTCCTCCGGCGCCGCCGGGCGGGCGAGAGAAAGTATTATCACCAGAGCCAGCACAGACATGGCGAAAGCCCACAGGTAAGCTGAAAGCGGGGACAGTAGCAAGGCCCCGCTGAACAGGGAAAGCTCCACCGCCGGGGCCTGCCTGAAGAAAGTTATGGCGACAAGAGTCGCTCCCAGCGCTATAAGTCCCTGGGTTCCGCGCAGTCGTCTGATGAAAAGCGGCAACAGCAGACAGCCGAAAGCCGCCAGCACAAGCAACAACGGGCCGGAAAGAGCGGTGGCGGCATAGGTTATGGGGTCAAAAATCATTTATACGCTCCCCCAGTGAGCTTCAGTTCGGGCGCCGATGGGACCGGCTGCTGCCGGGACAGGGTTATGTAGTTGTTTACCGCCGGCATCGCCCTCTTGAGGAAAGGATTGGGCCAGATGCCTATCAGCGCTATAAAAACCAGAAGCGGAGCCAGGTAAAGCCATTCCCTTATGCTCAAATCCGGCAGCGCTTTATTTTCCTCATGGCGCAGCGGCCCGAAAACCACCTGCTGGTACATGCCAAGCATGTACACGGCGGAAAGTATAACCCCGGCTACGGCCGCACCGGCCAGCCAGGGGTAAACCCTGAACGCGCCGAAAAGTATCAGCGCCTCGCCTATAAAGCCGTTCAGTCCCGGCAGTCCCACCGAGGATAAAGCGACTATCATGAACACGGCGGCGAACGCCGGCATCACCCTGGCGAGCCCGCCGTAATCCTCTATCATCCGGGTGTGACGGCGCTCGTAAAGTATGCCCACAAGGAGAAATAATGCGCCGGTGGAAAGGCCGTGGTTCACCATCTGCAGCACCGCGCCGGCTACGGCCGCCGGATCAAACGACATAATGCCGAGCATTACGGCGCCGAGATGCGCCACTGAGGAATAAGCCACCAGTTTTTTCATATCCCGCTGCGTCCAGGCCACGAGCGACCCGTAAATTATTCCGAGTACGCCCAGTCCAGCCAACCCTGGCGCAAATTCCCTGGCGGCAACCGGGAAAAGCGGCACCGCCAGGCGCAGGTAGCCGTAGATCCCCATCTTAAGCAGTACGCCGGCCAGCAACACACTGCCGGCCGTGGGAGCTTCAACGTGCGCGTCCGGCAGCCAGGTATGGAAAGGGAAAAGCGGCACCTTTACAGCGAAGGCCAGGGCAAAAGCCGCGAACAGCCAGAACTGAGCCTGCGCGGTTAAAGCCCCGCCGTAAAGCGCCGGCAGAGAGAAGGTCCACGCGCCCGTAGCCGCATGATGGGCCGAGACCACCCACAAAATTGCCACCAGCATCAACACGGAACCGGCCATGGTGTAGATGAAAAACTTAAGCGCGGCGTAAATGCGCCGGGGCCCGCCCCAGATGCCGATAAGGAAGTACATGGGTATCAGCATGCCTTCCCAGAACA
>CAZYFL010000352.1:0-2570 GCA_964646805.1 uncultured Elusimicrobiaceae bacterium
CCTAGTTCTGTTGACATTCTGGCCTCCGGAAATTAAGCCTGGAGGAATAAGAATGAAAACGAAACGAGTATTAGGCATAGCCGAAAAGCTAGAGATAGTGCAGACCCGCCAGCAGGGTCTTTCCGTACGCGACGTGGCCGGGATGTACGGGGTAAGCCCGACCCGGGTTTCAAGGTGGACCTGCGCCTACGAGCGGTGCGGCATCGCTGGCCTTGAGGCCGCGCCAGTCGGCAGGACAAGGAAACTAAGCGCGAAAGTGGAAGCAGCTGAGCAGATAGTCAAAGAAGTGGTGAAGGCCGAGCCGGACGCCGGGATAGGCAAAGTACAGGGGGCCCTGTACCGTCGGGGATTCCTCAGCCTGGCGCGGGAAACGGTGCGCAAGTTGCTGCGCCGCAATGGCGTAGGCCCGCAGGAAGTAAAGCTGAAACGGCGTAACAAGCCTGTCCGTGTAAAGAGCTTCGAGCGGGCCTGCCCCAACGACCTTTGGCAGACGGATATAATGACGTTCATGCTGAAGGGGCAGTACCGGGTGTACCTGATCGGGTTCCTGGACGACAACAGCCGGTTCATGGTGGGCTGGGGCCTGTACCGGTTCCAGAAGGCGGACAACGTGCAGGAAGTGTTCCGGGCGGCCATCGAGAAACGTGGAATGCCCAAGGAGGTCTTGAGCGATAACGGGCGGCAGTATCACAGCTGGCGAGGCAGGAGCAAGTTCACGACGATGCTGACGAAGCTGGGTATCCGGCATATCCGCAGCCGACCCTATCATCCGCAGACCTGCGGCAAAATAGAGTCGTTCTGGCGCAACCTCTACCAGGAGTGCCTGACGAAAGTGCCGCTGGCGACGTTTGAAGAGGCCCAGTCCAAAATAGGAGAATATATCGAGTACTACAACTTCAAGCGGCCGCACCAGGGAATAGGGAACCTGATCCCGTCGGACCGGTACTACGGGGTGGCGGGGGTTGTGAAGCAGATAATAGCCGGGAACACGGCGACGGTGCAGGAGGCCCTCCCTACCGCAGCCGGATATACGCCGCCGACGTACCTGGTGGGCAACATCGGCGGGAAGGAACTGCGGCTGGTGGCGAAGGACGCGGAAGTAACATTAAGCACGCCTGCCGCGGCTACGGAGGAAAAGGTCAATGGGGAAGCAGACAAAATTATCGAGCCCACAGGAACGGCTGGAGCTGATCCTGCTGGGCATAGGCCGGCAGCAGACTGTGGGGAGCCTGTGCGGCCAGGCGGGGGTATCGCGGGAGCTGTTTTACCGGTGGATGAGGCTGGTGCGGAAGGCGGCCCTGAGTGTGCTGGAGGCGAAGCTTCCGGGCCCGAAAGCGTTATCCCCGTCCCCGGAGAAGCAGCTGCGCAAGCTCCAGGAACAAGTCCAGCGGCAGGGGCAGGAACTGGCGAAGCTACGCAAGGAGCGGAACTACCTGAAGCTGGTGGTGAAAACAGCGCAGCGCATAATCCGGCGTAACGCCTGGGGACCGTTCCCCGGGGCCGATGCTAAAAAAAAAGATATGCGTCCGGGGAAACCCGCTGCATTTACGTCGGAGAATGGTTAAAAGAAAAAGCGGCCGGCGCCCGGGCCGGTGTGTTCGCGCAATGCTGGGGAATAAGCCCAGGCACTCATTGGCGGTGGATTAACGCGAAATGCAGCGAGGCCAGGAAGAAGGCGATGAGAATATCCGAGGAAACAAAACGACGGGTTATAGAGCTGGACCGGCGGTACCGGCATACCTGGGATGTGCGTTCTATAGCGCATGTTATCGGCATCGGTCATAACAGCGTGGCAAAGATAGTCCGCGAGGCGCGCGGGCCGCGCCCAAAGAAGGCCGAGCGTCCGCATAACGGCAGAACGCATATCAATTACCGCGATGTAATGTGGTCCTCGGACTTTCTTGAATTACCAGGCGGAGAGAGCCTTCTAAAGACGCTCGACGAGAAGTCGCTGTATAAATTGGGGTGGGACGTGGTGGATAGCGAGAGCGCCGAAGAGCTGGTAAAACACGCGGGGGGAATCGTGGCGGCCGTAGGGCGAGCGCCGTTGGTCTGGAAGTTCGATAACGGTGGCGCATTTAAGAGCGACGCTTTTCAGAACTTCCTGGCGGAGCACAAGATTATCCCGTACCCCATTCCGCCGAGGGCGCCATGGGTAAACGGGCGTACCGAGCGTGATAACCAAGAAATAGAAAACTGGCTGCTGGTACTGGAGGGCCGGGAAATAAGCCGGGAGGAACTGCGGCGGGAGATCGACGAAGGGATGTTGATGTTGAACTATGTAAAACCGCGCGCGGTCCTCGGTTATTGTAAATCAGCTGAGGTTTACCTGAATGGCAATAGAGTAACTGAAGAAATGGACCGGGAATGGCTGGCCCTAAACCTAGAGGACGAAAAGTGTAAGCTGGGGTGGAACGGCTGGACGGAAAACCGGCGAATCCACCGGAAAGCGGTAAGGCAGGTGTTGTTAAAGTGGACGTTAATGGAGGAGTGGGAAGAAGTCCCGGAAGGTGCTAGAATTGTCAACAGATCTTAGAGGAAGAATATCTCAGATTTAACTGGACAGGACA
>CAZYFL010000353.1:0-1986 GCA_964646805.1 uncultured Elusimicrobiaceae bacterium
TTCTGAATTCTGACTACCTGAGCAGTTACCTTTCCCCGTAAAAAAAGCCAGCGCTGCAGATGCATAGAGCACGGAGCCCGAAGGCCCCGAGTCTTGGGGGTTTGGGTTAGGGGGCGCACCGTACAGCGCTGGGAATCTGTTTTCAAAGAACACCTGCTACGCTTAAAGTATAACAAAGGCCGTTCAAGAATCGTTCAAGATTATCCCCCTCTGCCCCGCTAATTTCCTAGAATATAGCTGTGATTAAAGTTTTCTTTCTCCTTCCGGCTGTCCATCCGTTCAGTTGCCCACGGCCTATATGCCTTCCATACAATTCCTGAAAGGGGTGGGTCCAAAAAAAGCGGAACTGTTCGGCCGCCTCGGCATAAAGACGCTGGACGACCTGCTCTTTTATTTCCCGCGCTCCTGGGAAGATCGCCGCCTGCCGGCTAAAAAAGAACCGCTTCCGTTCCTGGAAGACGCGCCGGTAATCAGGGGCAGAATAAAGAGGGTCCGGGATATTTACACCTCCGGCCCCCTGCGCATTTTTAAAATTTTTCTGGAAACCCCGTACGGCGAGGCCGAGGCCGATTTCTTCAAACGGCATAACCCCCGTTTTGATGTGTTTACGCTGCTACGCAAGGATCTGAAGGAAGGCCGCACCGTGTGGATTACCGGAACGCCGGAAGATCCGCTCTTCCTGAGCCGCCTGCGCGCCGACGAGTATTATCCGGACGACGATACCCGCGCTCTTAAAATACACATAGGCCGCATAGTGCCGGTTTACCCGCTGACGGAAGGCCTCACCGCCAGATTCATGCGAGAGGCCGTCTATGAGGCCCTGCTGACCGGCGCCGAAGCCGTGGGCGATTTCCTGCCTGGAGAACTGGCGGCAAAGCGCGGTCTTTCCGCCCGGGACCTGGCCGCCCGGGCCATACATTTCCCGGAGAATAATTTCGAACTGGCGCAGGCCCGCCGCCGGTTTATCTACGAAGAACTGCTGCTGCTGGTCCTAGCCTGGGCCATAAAACGCCGCCAGACCAGGAGCGTCCGGAAGGGCTTCACCTATGAAATAAAGAGAAACCTGCTCACGCCTTTCCGCGAGCGCCTGGGTTTTAACTTCACCGCCGCGCAGGCGCGCGCCATAAACGAGATTTTCGCGGATATGCGTGCCCCCACGCCCATGGCCCGGCTGCTGGAAGGCGACGTGGGCTCCGGCAAAACAGTGGTGGCCTTGAGCGCCATGCTGCTGGCTGCCGAGAACGGCGGCCAGAGCGTGTTCGCGGCCCCCACCGAGATCCTGGCTGAGCAGCATTTCCTCACTTTTGATAAATTCCTGAAAGGCACTGGAGTCAGGTTCGCGCTTCTGACCGGCCGGCTGAAGGCTGCGGAAAAGAAAAAGATATCAGAGGACCTGGCCGCGGGCAGAATAGATATCCTGATAGGGACCCACGCCGTTATCAGCGGCGGCGTGAAATTCAAAAACCTGCGGCTGGTGGTGGCGGACGAGCAGCACCGCTTCGGAGTCAGGCAGCGGGCGGCGCTTCGGGCCAAGGGAAACAAGGCGGACATGCTGATAATGACCGCCACGCCCATACCCCGCACGCTTTTCCTGGCCCTTTACGGGGATCTGGATCTGTCCGTAATAAAAGAAATGCCGCCTGGCCGCAGGCCGGTTAAAACCACCGAAGCTACGGAAGATATAGCTTTTTCGGCGGCTGCCGACGAGGTGGCCCGGGGGCGGCAGGTTTATATAGTTTATCCGGTCATAGAAGAGACACAGGTATCCGACATGAAGTCCATAAAGACCGGGTTTGAGAGGCTCAAACTCTTTTTCAGGGGCCGGCGGGTGGATATGCTGCACGGCCGTATGCCCGGCGAACTGAAAAAGCGGGTGATGGAAGATTTCGCGGCGGGCCGCACCGATGTTCTTGTGGCCACGCAGGTCATTGAGGTGGGCATAGACGTGGCCAATGCCGCGCTTATGGTGATAAATAACGCGGAGCC
>CAZYFL010000353.1:1996-2569 GCA_964646805.1 uncultured Elusimicrobiaceae bacterium
TCAAAAGGGGCGGATGTGGGGGGGGGGGGGGGGCGGGGCGGGGGGGATTCGCGCTGGATGCTGGTTGCCCATGCGCGTACGGGGGATTCGGCGGACCGGTTGAGGGCGATGGTGCAGTCGTCCAGCGGTTTTGAGCTGAGTGAAAAGGATATATATATAAGGGGGGCTGGGGAGATACTGGGGGTGCGGCAGCACGGGGATATGGATTTAAAACTGGCGGATATGTCCCGGGACGGGGATATTCTTGCGCAGGCTATTGAAGACCGCGAGGCCCTGCTGGAGGGGGACCCGGATCTGGTGAAGAAGGAGAACGCCGGTCTGCGCCGTAAGCTGTACGACCTTTACGCCGCCCGCTGGAACCTGATAGATCTTTCCTGAAAACCATAAAAAAGACCCCGCGCCGCCGGGCGCGGGGTCTTTTTTTCCTCCTCCTTCGTTAGAAGGTTGACCAGGGCGAGGAGACTGCGGTATCGCCGCGGCCCTTTATGTCCTCGTGGGTACAGTTGACCACGAAATTGCCCCAGGTTACGGCATTCGTGGTGTCGTTGGAGTAGAACCAGCCGTACGACGCGT
>CAZYFL010000354.1:0-2560 GCA_964646805.1 uncultured Elusimicrobiaceae bacterium
AATGATTTTACCATAACGAAGGGTTCCCTCAAATTTTAACCGGACAGCTCTGATGAGCCATAGGGAATCCTCCAATGGTAAAGTTCTTTAACTTAAGCAAAATAATTTTACCATAACGAAGGGTTCCCTCAAATTTTAACCGGACAGATGTGTGGATTAATATCAATCTAATGGCTTCTAAAAAACCGGATTTTAAACGGCTGACCGCCTTTCTGGGCCTGAATTTTTTGCTTTCGCTGGCTATTTGCGCCGTCTTCCTAGTTTTTGCCGGCGGGCACCCGCTTGAGCTGGCCTATGTGAGCGCCGCGCTGGTCTCAAATACGGTAATGCTTTACGCCGCGCTGTCGCTTGTGGCGGCGCCGCTTTTTCTTTTCGCTCCAGGGCGGGGCATATTGGCGGCGCTTACCGGCATTTTCCAGATGGCGCTGGTTACGGATGTGGCTATCTACAAGATCTTTAAGTTTCATCTGAACTCCATGGCGCTTAATCTGGTGCTCACTCCCGGCGGTCTTGAGTCGCTGGACCAGGGCTGGGGCGTCAAGACGCTTTTTGTTTTTATCGCCGCGGCGTTGGGAGCGGCGCAGTGGTATTTCTGGCGTCTGTCGGAGGGTCTGGCCAGCCATCCGCTGCTGCGCGGACGCCGCGCTCTGGCGCTGGCCTGCGGGCTTATGCTGTTTGTCATAGCCGATAAGGGGCTTTTTGCCTGGGGTACTCTTTACGACTCTGTCTATATTACCCGCAATTCCCAGCTCTTTCCGCTTTACCAGCCGCTCAGGATACGCAGTTTTGCCGGCAAGTATCTTGGCGTCAAGCTGGACAGGGAGGTAAAGGGCGGCATAGACCTGAAATATTCCAGGCTGGATTACCCAAAGAGGCCGTTGAAGGTTGAATCTCCCCCCAAACCCCTGAACTTCCTTATTATAGTAGTGGACTCGTTGCGCTCTGACATGCTTAACCCTGAAACCATGCCTGAAACCTGGGCGCTGGGCAGGAAAGCGGCGGTTTTTGAAAACCATTACAGCGGCGGCAACTGCACCAGGTTCGGAATATTCTCCATGCTCTACGGGATTTACGGCAATTACTGGTTTTCCATGCTGGGTGAACGCCGGGGCCCGGTTTTCATAGACGTATTGAAGAAACAGGGTTACGACCTGCGCCTTTTCGCCGGCGCCAAACTGAGCTTCCCTGAATTCAACAAGACATGTTTCGTGGCCGTGCCGCGGGAGGGGATCTATGACGAACCGGCCGGAAAGGACGGCGCGGAGCGCGATAGGGATATCTCCGATAAATTTATTTCTTATCTGAAGGAGAGAAACCCGGAAAAACCGTATTTCTCTTTTATTTTCTATGACGCCTCGCACGGAAACTATGATTATTTGCCGGACTTCGGGAAATTCAAACCTTCGTTCGGGGTGAGCCAGTTGGCTCTTAATGAAAGCAATGTGGGCGGGTTGAAAAATAAGTATAAGAACTCAATATATTTCGACGACCACCTGGTGGGGGATATTATTAAAACCCTGAAGGATTCCGGCGGGCTTAAGGATACCGTGGTGCTGGTGCTGGGCGACCACGGCGAGGCTTTCCTGGAACGGGGCCGCTACGGCCATAACCAGGGCTACAGCCCTGAAGAGGTGCGTGTGCCGCTGGTGTTTTACCAGCCGGGCCGCTCCCCTGAACGGATAAAAACTATGACCAGCCACCTGGATATAATCCCCACCCTGCTGCCGCTGGCCGGGGTAAAGAATGCCGCGGCGGATTATTCCAGCGGGCGCGGCCTTTTCTACCGGGGGGAGCGTACCTTTGTGGCTTCGGCCTCCTGGGACAGCGCGGGTATAATAACGGGAACAGCCACGCTTGAGATGCCGCTGGAGGCCTACGGCGGGCTGAAGGTTTTTGACGCGGAATATCGCGAGATGCCGAAAGGCGCCGCCGCTTTCTCGCCGCTGATCCTGCGCTTCCAGAAAGAAGCGAAAAGATTTTACAAGTAACCTAAATATGGCACAATAATCGCATTCGGGGTTTAGCGCTCATGCGAATACGGAGCGAATATGGCGGGTTGCGGATTAAGGAGACGACATATGATAACGCTGCGACAGTTTTTGCAGCACAAAGGCGGAGGAACCTGGTCCGTCACCAGCACATCAACGGTGATGGATGCCCTGCAAATGATGGCGGAAAAAAACATCGGGGCGTTGCTGGTGATTGATGACGGGAAGCTTGTGGGAATTATTTCCGAGCGCGACTATGCCCGCAAAGTCGCCTTGAAGGGGAAATTATCAAAGGATACCCCCGTCGGGGAAATTATGACGGAAAGAGTTGTTTATGTCCGTCCCGACGAATCTATTGAGGACTGCATGGCGCTCATGACGGAAAAACATTTTCGCCATCTGCCGGTAATAGACAAAGGCGTGATTATAGGGCTCATTTCTATCGGCGATGTCGTGCGGATAGTAATCTCCAAACAAAAATTCATAATTGCGCAACTCGAAAATTATATTTCAGGGGGCAGGTAGGGGACGCTGCTTCCTATCTTCCTAATTCCGGAGCCTTCATCAGGATT
>CAZYFL010000355.1:0-2558 GCA_964646805.1 uncultured Elusimicrobiaceae bacterium
TACACTTTCGCTTATCTTGCCATGCTCCGGTCCGGCCGCGGCCTGATGTTTCTAAAGGGCTACCGCCCCGTAGACGGGCGCCAGCATAAGACCGTGGTTGAAGTCGCCGGTTATTTCCTTGGAGCCGTTTATGAGGATTTGGTCTACAAGTTTGAGCAGATGCGCCGGAAACGCAACCAGTTCACTTACGAGCCCGATCTGCCGCTTGGTCTTAAAGAAGCACAGGCGGCGCTTAAGACGGCCGAGTCATTTGTCCGCGAAATATTGAAGCAGGTCCGGAAAGATATGCCGCAATTGGAACTGGACTTTAAAGACTAATATCGCCAAAACTCCACACCGCCCCTGTCGCAACCGGCGGCGGTGTTTCCGCGTGTTCGCCTTCCATCCGTAAAAGGCACCCCGACGGAAGCGTATCAAAACTGAAGGGGGGAAGTTTGTTTATATGCCCCGAAGGCGAACAGGACGCGGCTGGGTTGCCGCAAAACAGAATAACGCCTTACCGGCGCACATGGCTGGCGCCGCGGACATCATGGCGCAGTCCATCATCAACCCAGGCCTGGATAACCCTCTGATACGGGCGCTTATCGCGCTTGGCAATCTTTTTCGCGGTGGCAACCTGCCACACTGGCAATCTAAGAGTGATTAACCGCTTCTTGGAACGTTCTTTGATCTTCTGCGCGAGCTTGGGATCAAGGAGTATCTTATCTACGGATTCCATATCGTCAAGATAGGGGGCCATATCGTGGCTATCCACAAACTGACCAAATTCTTTATCACTCTTAAAATCGGGTAATTTCGGTTTTTTCATAATAAGTTCCCTTACGGATAGCGCTTCTTCTCTGCGTGATTCATATCCCGCGCTGTAATTACACGCGCTACTCCAGCCCTCACTGCAAATGCAACCATAAGATAACGCCCGGCCGCGCTTTTCCCGAGCAGCATATACCTGCCATCCCGGGATTTAAAGGTCAAATGCTTTTCTTCAAACGCCTCATCTGCTTCATCAGGTGTAACATTGTGGCGCGCGATATGCGCAATATTGGCCTCATCCCTTTAACCGGGCAAGGAGAATCCTCTTCAAATTTCCGGCTAGGTTATCCACATAGTCCCTGTCGGCAATAAGCGCATCCAGATCGTATTTTATGCTGGCGGCGTCTATTCTTTCCACAGCGGAAACAAGCCTGGCATAAAGTTCTTTTTTGCCGGAAACGTTTTCGATGCAGGCGATATTCGGTTCAACGCCTTTTTGCAAATACCACATAAGGTCAAAATAGTCGCGTCCTTTTACCACGGCAAGCGTTTCCCCCTTTTTGCAGGTTTTCTCCCACCTGCGGTTAAAAATCGCGCGTATTTTAGTGGCCATAAGCGTAGGTAGGTCGAAAGTTCTGGCCAGCAGGGACTCTCCGTGTTCAAAGACGGGTATTATCTCGGTTTTATACTCACGGCAGAAAGCGATATCTTTGTAAAGTTCCAGCTTAAGGAGCAACAGATCCGATTCCGGGTAAGCGGCAAGTCCAAGCTCAAACAGCATGGGGAACTTAAGCAAAATGCGGAATTTCTGTGTTTTGACTTCGGCTTTAAGCCCGTGCCTCGCGGAGAAATACTTCTGTATGTCCCGGGCCAGCGCGGCCAGGTCAACCGCCTGTCCGGCATCCACAAAATCCAGATCCTCGGACAGGCGCGGCAGGCCATGGCAGTGTTTTAACGCCGAGCCGCCGTAAAATATAAGGCCGGAATATTCCCTGCGCGAATAGATAAACGCCAAGGTCAGCGTCTGCAGGTATTCTTTTACCAGGTTGCGCCGGAAAACTGCGGACAGGCCGCGGTTTTCAGCCAGGAGGTCTTTAATTTTTTCCAGCATTTTTAATCCAGTCTGCCGCCAAAGCCATTTTGGCCGTTTTAGAAATAACCGCGTACCTGTTAAACTCGGCAATGTCCGCTTTGCTTAAAAGTTCCAGGTTCAGACGCAGCGCCTTAAACGCCCCCTTGCCGGCCAGCAGTTTGCGGCGCAGGTAAAGAAAGTCAAACAGCGCCTTCGCTTTTGAGGCCCTGTATACAGGGAACCCGCCCTCTGAAGAGATTTTATAGCCGCAAAAAAGCGGTTCTTTTATTTTATGATAACTGAAAAGCCCCAGCGCGTTTTTATAGACCGCCGTTTTATTGGTGGTAATCAGCGTAAAATTTACCGGAACCTCTGTAAGCAGGTTGTGCCGGTAAAGCACATAATCAAGGCTGAGATATGCGGAGGGATAAAGTTTTCCGGCAAGGAATTCAACATACTGCGTCCAGCTGCCCCTGATTCTGACGGCATCGCAATACGCCCGGCTGGCATAAAACCCCCGCTTAAGGCGGATAATCCTGCTCCGCTCTTCCAGCCGGAAAAGCAACACGCGCAAATAGGGGATTTTAAGGCCAAAAACGCCAAGTCCGCCTATAGTAAAATACGGCAGGCGGGCAAGCCGGGAAAGTATTTCTTCTGGCCTGTAAGTCATTTCTGATAATATACAAAATATGATTACTTTTGGAAACGACACGGCATGCAACACGACACGGCATGC